>NZ_JBEORT010000136.1:0-16011 GCF_040302425.1 Streptomyces sp. NPDC126497 | reverse complement strand
CGCGGGTGGGCGCGACGGCACCCCGCGGACGCCGGGCCGCGCACCCCTCCCCCGGCCGGTTCGCACGGGGCCGCGTACCCTGCTCGCACCCCCCGCACCGCGCCCCCGCCAACCGCCCGGACCCGGGACCCTGGTCCCCTCTGTCAGTGCGACGGTCCACAATGGTCCGCATCAGATCCCGTCCACACGCTTCAGCAAGGAGCCGGCAGCGATGGCCCGCCGCAGCACGAAGACCCCGCCGCCCGACGACTCGTACGAGGAGAAGATCCTCGACATCGACGTCGTCGACGAGATGCAGGGCTCCTTCCTCGAGTACGCGTACTCGGTCATCTACTCCCGCGCCCTGCCCGACGCGCGCGACGGCCTCAAGCCGGTGCACCGCCGCATCGTCTACCAGATGAACGAGATGGGCCTGCGGCCCGAGCGCGGCTACGTGAAGTGCGCCCGCGTCGTCGGCGAGGTCATGGGCAAGCTGCACCCCCACGGCGACGCGTCGATCTACGACGCCCTGGTCCGCATGGCCCAGCCGTTCTCGATGCGCGTCCCCCTGGTCGACGGCCACGGCAACTTCGGCTCGCTGGGCAACGACGACCCGCCCGCCGCCATGCGGTACACCGAGTGCCGGATGGCCGAGGCCACCAGCCTGATGACCGAGTCCATCGACGAGGACACGGTGGACTTCGCGCCCAACTACGACGGCCAGGAACAGGAGCCGGTGGCGCTGCCCGCCGCGTTCCCGAACCTCCTGGTGAACGGCGCGTCGGGGATCGCCGTCGGCATGGCCACCAACATGCCGCCGCACAACCTGCGCGAGGTCGTCGCGGCCGCGCGGCACCTGATCAGGTACCCGAACGCCGACCTCGACGCCCTGATGAAGCACGTCCCGGGCCCCGACCTGCCCACCGGCGGCCGGATCGTCGGCCTGTCCGGCATCCGGGACGCGTACGAGAAGGGCCGCGGCACGTTCAAGATCCGCGCGACGGTCACCGTGGAGGACGTGACGGCCCGCCGCAAGGGCCTGGTCGTCACCGAGCTGCCCTTCACGGTCGGCCCGGAGAAGGTGATCGGCAAGATCAAGGACCTGGTCGGGTCGAAGAAGCTCCAGGGCATCGCCGACGTCAAGGACCTCACCGACCGCGAGCACGGGCTGCGCCTGGTCATCGAGATCAAGAACGGCTTCGTGCCGGAGGCGGTCCTGGAGCAGCTGTACAGGCTGACGCCGATGGAGGAGTCCTTCGGCATCAACAACGTGGCGCTGGTGGACGGCCAGCCGCTCACCCTCGGCCTCAAGGAGCTCCTGGAGGTCTACCTCGACCACCGCTTCGACGTCGTGCGCCGGCGTTCGGAGTTCCGCCGGGGCAAGCGGCGCGACCGCCTCCACCTGGTCGAGGGCCTGCTCACGGCGCTGGTGGACATCGACGAGGTCATCCGCCTGATCCGCTCCAGCGAGAACTCCGCGCAGGCCAAGCAGCGCCTGATGGAGCGGTTCTCCCTCAGCGACGTCCAGACCCAGTACATCCTGGACACACCGCTGCGCCGCCTCACCAAGTACGACCGGGTCGAGCTGGAGGCCGAGCAGGACCGGCTGAACGCGGAGATCGAGGAGCTGACCCGGATCCTGGACTCGGACGCGGAGCTGCGCAAGCTGGTCTCCTCGGAACTGGCCGCGGTCGCCAAGAAGTTCGGCAACGACCGCCGTACGCTGCTGCTGGAGTCGTCCGGCGCCCCGGCCGCCGCCGTGCCGCTGCAGGTGGCGGACGACCCGTGCCGCGTGCTGCTGTCCTCCACCGGCCTGCTCGCCCGCACGGCGGACAACGAACCGCTCGCGGCCGGCGCCAAGCGGGTCAAGCACGACGTGATCGTCTCGGCGGTGCCGGCGACGGCCCGCGGCGAGATCGGCGTCGTCACCTCCCTCGGCCGTCTGCTCCGGCTGAACGTGGTCGACCTGCCGCAGCTCCCGGAGACGATGCCGGTGCCGAGCCTCTCGGGCGGGGCGCCCCTGGCCGAGTTCGTGTCCCTGGAGGACGACGAGCAGGTGGTGTGCCTGACCACGCTCGACGAGTCGTCGCCGGGCCTGGCGCTCGGCACGGAGCAGGGTGTCGTCAAGCGCGTGGTGCCCGACTACCCCTCCAGCAAGGAGGAGCTGGAGGTCATCACGCTCAAGGAGGGCGACCGGATCGTCGGCGCGATCGAGCTGCGCACGGGCGAGGAGGACCTGGTCTTCATCAGCGACGACGCCCAGCTGCTGCGCTACCCGGCCGCGCAGGTCCGGCCGCAGGGACGCCCCGCGGGCGGGATGGCCGGCATCAAGCTCACCGAGGGGGCGAAGGTCATCTCCTTCACGGCGGTCGATCCGGCGGCGGACGCGGCGGTGTTCACGGTCGCGGGTTCGCGGGGCACGCTGGACGACTCGGTCCAGACGACGGCCAAGCTGACCCCGCTCGACCAGTACCCGCGCAAGGGCCGGGCCACCGGCGGTGTGCGCTGCCAGCGGTTCCTGAAGGGCGAGGACTGCCTGGCCCTGGCCTGGGCGGGTCCGCTCCCGGCCAAGGCCGCGCAGAGGAACGGCACCGCGGTGGACCTCCCGGAGCCCGACCCGCGCCGCGACGGCTCCGGCGTCTCCCTGCCGAAGACGGTGTCGGTGGTGGCGGGACCGGTGGTCTAGGCGGCCGGGTCCTCCGCCGCCCCCTGCACATAACGGAGCACGCCCCACATGCCCTGCTCGTCGGCGTGTGGGGTGCCGTCGCCCGCGCACGCCTCCAGCTCCCCGCGCAGGGCGGTGGCGTCGATGCCCGAGCCGATGAGCACGAGCTGCGTGAGCCGCTCCCCATCGGCGGGCCAGGGCTCGGGGTAGAACCGCAGGAACCGCCCCACGGCGTGCACGGCGTACCGGTTGCGGGTGTCGTACGGCCCGAAGTCGACGTATCCCTTGATCCGGTAGAGCCCCTCGGGCCGGCCGTCCAGGAACCGGATCAGCCGCCGCGGGTCCAGCGGGCGCCCGGAGACGAAGGAGACGCTGTCGTACGCGGCGTGCAGGTGCTCGGCGTGGTCGTCGCGGGGCAGGTCGTCGAACGACAGCTGCCCGACGCGCTCCTCGCTCGGTCTGCAGTCGAAGAGGAACTCCGGATCGACACGGCCGTACGTGGCGGGCACCACGGCCGCGCGGCCGGCGAGGGACCGGACCAGGTCCCGTACCCGCGCGGCGTCGGTGGCCCGGTCCACCTTGTTGACGACCACGAGATCCGCGAGGCCGAGGTGCCGGTCGATCTCCGGGTGCCGGGCCCGGGTCTCGTCGAACTCGGCGGCGTCCACGACCTCGACGAGCCCGCCGTACACGATCCCCGGATGCTCGCTGGCGAGCACCATCCGCACGAGTTCCTGCGGTTCGGCGAGACCGCTGGCCTCGATGACGATGACGTCGATCCCGGCGGAGGGACGGGCGAGGCGCTCCAGGTAGACGTCGAGCTCGCTGCCGTCGACGGCACAGCACAGGCACCCGTTGCCCAGGGACACGGT
Organism: Streptomyces sp. NPDC126497; assembly: GCF_040302425.1. Lineage (NCBI taxonomy): Bacteria > Bacillati > Actinomycetota > Actinomycetes > Kitasatosporales > Streptomycetaceae > Streptomyces > Streptomyces sp. NPDC126497. The sequence goes on along the minus strand of NZ_JBEORT010000136.1, from coordinate 12,495 downwards.
CGAGTCCCCGAGCGCCCCGGCGACGGCCATCGCGTCGATCTCGATCGCCCCGAAGTCGTTGACCACCGCACCGATGCGGCTGCCGCCGCTGCGGTGGAGGAGGTGGTTGAGCAGGGTGGTCTTCCCCGAGCCGAGGAAACCGGCCAGTACGACCACCGGAATCTGCCGCCCGCTGCTCCGCTCCGACACGCGACCCCTCTCCCACCTCCGCGCACACCGGCTCGCTCACGGCGTGCGCCCGAAGACCGACTGACGCCCCAGGATACGAGTGCCGGGAACGACGGCGAAGTGAACGGTTGTGAGCAGCGTCCGCCGGGCAGACGTTCGGGCAAGGCGCCGGTTTGCGCGACCCTCGCTTCCCTCCGTGCGCCTCCTGGCCGCCTTCCCGCCGATCGGAGCCGCTCGGCACCCCGGAAGGAGGCGAGCGCCGCCCACCGCTCGCCGGTTCCCCACCGTCGACCCGCAACCCGACGACCGGCGGACGGCGGCCCGATGCCGGCACCCTCCGGGCCGCGGGACGTTCCTCAGCTCCCCGTCGGCCGCCCGCGCACTACCGCCCCCACCCCGCAGCGGTGAACTCCGCCATGGCGGCTCTGACCTCGGGTTCGAGGTAGCCGTAACGCCGGGCACGGGCGAAATCCGCCGCCACCGCTTCCCGGAGCGCTCTGTACGCGTCGGCGTCGCCGTTGCCGACGGCACTGTGGACGACGATGCGGGTGAAGGCCCGGTGGGCGTAGGCCGAGCCGACCGTGGGGTGGAACTCCACCATGCGGTCGCAGACGGCCAGTGCCTCCTCGTGGCGTTCCGCTTCGCAGAGCATGTTCGCCAGGCCCGAGAAGTAGGAAAAGTCGCCGGCGAGACCGAGGGCGTGCTGCGTGAGCGCGATCGCCTTGTCCAGTTCACCCATCTCTTGGTGGATCAGGGCGGCGTTCGCGTACATGCGCGAATACTGCGGCTGCGCCGCGATCGCCCGCGCCGCGCTGCGGGCGGCGGTCGGCAGGTCACCCGTGACGCGTTCCGCATGGGCGCGCTCGGTGTAGTAGGTCGCTGAAAACGCCGCGGGGGTGTCCTCGTCGAGCAGTTCGGCCACCTCGTCCAGTTCCCGCAGGGCCGCCTCCGGCCGCCCTCGGGAGGTGAGGGCGCGGGCGATGATCAGCCGCGCGTGCACCGTCTCCCTGCCCTCCAGCCCGGCCTTCGCCTTGAGAGCCGTCTCCTCGGCCTCCTCGAAGAGCCTGATGTTGAGCAGCCCCTGCGCCGCGGCCACCTGACGGCCGGGCTCGGTGGGAGACGGCTCCGGAACGGACACATCGACCCCGAGGGCTGCGGCCACCCGGCGCAGGACGCTCCGTACGTGATCCAGTTCCGGTCGGTCCGCCGGGTGCTTGGCCAGCATGTCGCCGATCAGTGTGCGCAGTGCGGGCGGAACCGGATACCGGGCGGTGTCGAGCGGCAGCGGCTCGGCATGGAGATGACGCAGAAGACAGTCGGCCATGGAAGTGGGCGGCCCGTAGGCCGGAACTCCGGAGATCATCTCGTGAGCGATGCAGCCCAGTGCGTAGACATCGCTCTCCTGGACCGCACGACGGCTGACGATCTGCTCCGGCGCCATGTAGAGGGGCGTTCCCGCCAGGCCGGACGCGTGTCCACCGGCGATCTCCGCGCTCACCGCCGCCACCGCTCCCGCCGGGAACGCGACATCCGTCGACGCGTCCGTCGTCCTCGCGGGACCCGCGTGACCTGCCGGGGCGACCGCTTCAGCGGCCATCCGCACATGCGCCAGGCCCAGATCCGTGATCTTCGCCGTGCCGTCGGCCGAGACCAGGATGTTCTCCGGCTTCAGGTCGGCGTGCACGAAACCGGGCAGGGCTGCGCGGACGTGGGCGAGACCGTCGGTGACACCGATCAGCGTGCGAAGGACGCCGCCCAGGTCCGCTCCGGCTTCCGGCATCGAGGCGCGCAGGGACCGCGGGACGTACTCCAGGACGAGTAAGGGTGCCTCGAAGCGTCCCTCATGGGCGGACAGCGCCCGGACGACGTTCCGGTGCCGGCCAAGCTGCAGCCAGAGGTAGCACTCGCGCAGGAAACGGATCTCCGTGCCGGGGACCGCCAGGATCTCCGGGCTCAGCCGTTTGACCGCCGCTTCCGTCACCCCTCGCCCCTTCGGGTCCGCGTCGCAGAGGTAGACGAGCGACATGCCGCCACGGAGCACCCGCCGAGGCTTCAGGTACGACAGCCGCATCGGGGGATGGTGACCGGGCAGTTCGTCCTCCGGGACGACCGGGGGCAGCTCGATGCTCACCCGACCGTGCCCACTTCGTCCCCGTCGTCCGTCTCCGGGACGCCGGACGGGGTGGCGCCCGGCCCGCTGGTGACCAGCCGGCCGAACTGCCAGCCGTCCAGACGTGAACGCTCCTCCTCCAGCTGGCGCGCGACAAGTGCGAGATTCATCCGGGCAAGGCGGGCGATGTTCTGCAGTTCCGCGATCGTGGTCGACGGGTCTTTGGCGCGCTGCACGATGAGATTGGCGGCCTCGGCCCCGGCGACGGCCGCGGAGGTCGCCGTCTGCAGACGCTCCCGCTGCTGGGCGATCCGCTCCCGTTCGGTGCGCTGCACGCGCCGCGCGGTCCGGAACTGCCATGTCGCCAGCAGGAACGAGGCGATCGTCACCACGCCCGCCACCGCGTTGATCCAGTCCAATGTGCGCCCCCCGACCACAGTTGTCCAGGATGACGGAACCCGGCACCCCTCTGCACCACCACGTCCGCATCTGCGCGGTTACAGGTGATTTTATGTAGCCGGAAGCCCTTCTGAACAGGCCGCGGACTCCTCCGTCCCGGACCGGATCCGCGCGGGTCCGCCGACGGGGCCGGGACCGCCCCGGCCGCCGTCCGGCCGGAACTCGGGCGGGGCGACGGGCGACTGCCGGGCAAGTCAGGTTAGGCTCGCCTTATGAGCACGTGCTCGAACGTCTCCCGTGAGCTCGACGAGCCGGTCGCGGGGACCGCGGCCACCGCGCGGACCTGGCTCCTGCTGGAGCAGCCCGGCCCCTGGGGTGCGAAGGCGCTCACCTCCAGCCACCTCGACCCCGCACTGGGCCGTGCCCTGGAGGCCGCCGTGCGGGACAGCGGGGTGCGGATCGCGCTCGTACGGCGGCCCGGGCGGCACGCCGACCGCCGGACCACCGCCGCACGCCGGGTGTACGCGGCCCACACCGTCCCCGGGAACGTGTGGCTGCGCTCCGCCACGGTCACGGACCCCGAACGCCTGCTCGACCTCGACTTCACCGCGCTCGGCGGGGGCGAGCCCGAGACCTTCGCGACGACGCTCGGCGGCCGGCCCCACCGGGGCGCCCCCCTCGCCCTCGTCTGCACCAACGGCAAGCGCGACCGCTGCTGTGCCCTGCTCGGGCGGCCCCTGGCGGCCGAACTCGCCGCCTCCGGGGTCGAGGGTGTCTGGGAGGTCACCCACCTGGGCGGCCACCGCTTCTCCCCCACCGTGCTCGTGCTGCCGTACGGCTACGCGTACGGGCGCGCCGAGGCGCACGCCGTCAAGGAAGTGCTGCACGGCGTGCAGGAGGGCCGGATCGTCGTCGAGGGGTGCCGGGGCGGTTCCGCCTGGGAGCGCCCGGAGCAGGCGGCCGAGCTGGCCGTCCGGCGGACAGTGGGCGAGTACGCCGCCGAGGCCCTGCGCGTCCTGCGGACGGACGGCACGGCGCCCCGCTGGGTGGTGACCGTCGCCCACGCGGACGGGCGCCGGTGGCGGGTGGAGGTCGCCCGGGGCGCCTCCCTGCCGCCCCGTCCGGAGAGCTGCGGGTCGGCGCTCGGCTCACCCGCGCGGATGGACGTCGTGGGTGTCCGCGAGGTGAGCCTGGCGACGCTGTCGGGCTGAACCCCCGTTCCGCGGATCCGGGAGATCCCCGCCACACCCCTGCGGCACCCCGCACCCGCCCGCGTACCGTCGGGGGCATGAGCTCCACCGCCCCCGTACGCCGCCTGCGCCTCGGCCTGCCTCGACGGGTGTTCTCGCAGGTCCTGCTGATGCAGCTGGCGATCGCCGCGGGGGTCGCGGTGCTGGCCACCGGGCTGTTCCTCGCACCGCTCGGCGACCAGCTGGACGACCAGGCCATGCGCCGCGCGCTCGCGATCGCGCAGACCACCGCCCAGCAGCCGCAGCTGGTGCGGGACCTGCGCGGCACGGAGCCGTCCCCGGACGGGCCGGTGCAGCGGACGGCCGAACGGATCCGGAAGGCCACCGGCGCCGAGTACGTCGTGGTGCTGGACCGGCGGGGCGTGCGCTGGTCGCACACCGATCCGGAGCGGATCGGCGGCCTGGTGTCGACCGACCCCGGTGAGGCGCTGGCCGGACACGACGTCATGGAGATCGACGACGGCACGCTGGGACGCTCCGCGCGGGGCAAGGTGCCGCTGCGGGACGACGGCGGCGGGATCGTCGGGGCCGTCTCGGTCGGCATCGCCTACGACAGCGTCCGGGCCCGGCTGATCCACGCCGTCCCGGGACTGTTCGCCTACGCCGGCGGCGCCCTGGCCGTGGGCGCGCTCGCGGCCTGGCTGATCTCCCGGCGGGTGCAGCGACAGACCCGTGACCTGGCCTTCTCGGACATCGCGGCGCTGCTCGCGGAGCGTGAGGCGATGCTGCACGGCATCCGGGAGGGCGTCGTCGCCCTGGACCGCACCGGCCGGATCCGGCTGCTGAACGACGAGGCGCAACGCCTGCTGGGGGTCGGTGAGGAGGCGGTCGGCCGCTCCCCCGACGAGGCGCTCGGCGCGGGACGCACCGCCGATGTGCTGGCCGGACGGGTGACCGGCACCGATCTGCTCACCGTGCGCGGCCGGCGGGTCCTGGTCGCCAACCGGATGCCGACGGACGACGGCGGTGCCGTGGCCACCCTGCGCGACCGCACGGAGCTGGACCGGCTCGGCCGGGAACTGGACTCCACGCGCGGGCTGATCGACGCGCTGCGCGCCCAGGACCACGAGCACGCCAACCGCATGCACACCCTGCTGGGGCTGCTGGAGCTGGAGATGTACGACGACGCGGTGGAGTTCGTCGGCGAGGTCGTCGGTGACCACCGGACCACCTCGGAGCAGGTCACCGAGAAGATCCGGGACCCGCTGCTCGCCGCGCTGCTGGTGGGCAAGGCGACGGTGGCGGCCGAGCGCGGGGTGGCGCTGTGGGTGTCGGACGGGACCCGGCTGCCGGACCGGCTGGTCGACCCCCGGGGGCTCGTCACCGTCGTCGGCAACCTGGTGGACAACGCCCTGGACGCCGTCGCCGGTACGCCGCAGGCGCGCGTGGAGGTCGAACTGCGCGCCGAGGGCCGTACGGCGGTGCTCGTGGTGCGCGACACCGGGCCCGGGATCCCGCCGGAGCACCGCGAGTCGGTCTTCACCGAGGGCTGGTCCACCAAGGAGCCGCCGGCCCACCGCGAGCGCGGCATCGGACTGTCCCTGGTGCGCAGGCTCGCCCAGCGGCAGGGGGGCGGCGCGACCGTGGGCGAGGCCGACGGCGGGGGCGCGGAGTTCACCGTCGTGCTGCCCGAGGCGCTGAGCGAACCGGGCGCGGAACCCGCGCCCACCGGGGTGGCCGGCCCGGGAACCAGCGAGGAGGAGTCGCGATGATCGAGGTCCTGGTCGTGGACGACGACGTGCGGGTCGCACGGGTCAACGCCGCCTACGTCGAGAAGGTGCCCGGTTTCCGGGTCGCCGGTCAGGCGCACAGCGCGGCCGGGGCGCTCGGCCGGCTGGAGGCGCCGCCCCGGCCGGACCTCGTGCTCCTGGACCACTACCTGCCCGACGGGACGGGGCTCGAGGTGGTGCGGGAGATGCGCCGGCGCGGCCACCAGACCGACGTGATCATGGTGACGGCGGCCCGGGACGTGTCCACGGTGCAGGCGGCGATGCGCCAAGGCGCCCTGCAGTACCTGGTCAAGCCGTTCGCCTTCGCCGGGCTGCGCGTCAAGCTGGAGGCGTACGCGGAGCTGCGCCGCACCCTCGACGGCGGGGGTGAGGCGGAGCAGGGAGAGGTGGACCGCATCTTCGGCGCGCTGTCGGCGTCGTCCGAGTCGCCGTTGCCGAAGGGCCACTCCCCCACCACCGCCGCACTCGTGCGGCAGTCCCTGATGCACGCCGACGGCCCGCTGTCGGCCCAGGAGATCGCCGAGCGCACGGGGGTGAGCCGTCAGACCGCCCAGCGCTATCTGAAGCTCCTGGAGCGCACCGGACGGGCCACGCTGACGCTGAAGTACGGCGACGCGGGCCGCCCGGAACACCGTTATGCGTGGGCGGCCCGCGCCTGAGGACACGGCCCCGTGGGGGCGGGAGGGAGCCGTGTCCTCCCCCTCTCACGGAGGGCGGCGCGGCCCGGCCCTGCCGGGCGCCCTACACCGCCCCCGCGCCGGTCAGCGAGCGCACCTCGGTCTCCGCGTGCTTGGCCTCGTCGGGCACCTCGGGCGAGGTGAGCGTGCCGAGCCAGCCCGCGAGGAAGCCCAGCGGGATGGAGACCAGACCGGGGTTCTGCAGCGGGAAGAGCTGGAAGTCGGCGTCCGGGAAGAGGGACGCGGGGCCGCCCGACACCACGGGCGACAGCAGCACCAGCACCACGGCCGGGACCAGACCTCCGTAGACGGACCACACGGCACCGCGGGTGGTGAAACCGCGCCAGAACAGCGAGTACAGCAGCACGGGCAGGTTCGCGGACGCGGCCACGGCGAAGGCGAGGCCCACCAGGAACGCGACGTTGAGGTCGCGGGCCAGCAGACCGAGGCCGATCGCGAGCAGACCGACGCCGGCCGCGGCGACCCGGGCCACCGCCACCTCGCTGTGCGGCTTCCCGCGCCGGCGCCGCAGGGAGGCGTACAGGTCGTGCGCGACGGACGCCGAGGAGGCGAGCGTGATGCCGGCGACCACGGCGAGGATGGTGGCGAAGGCGACCGCGGCGACGCTCGCGAACAGGATCGTCCCGCCCGTGGAGCCGGCGCCGCCGCCCAGGTCGAGGGCGAGCAGCGGCACCGCCGTGTTCCCGGACGCGTTCGAGGCGCGCACGGCGTCCGGTCCGACGAGGGCGGCGGCACCGAAGCCGAGCACGATCGTCATCAGGTAGAAGCCGCCGATGAGGCCGATCGCCCAGACGACCGACCGCCGTGCCGCCCGCGCGGTGGGGACGGTGTAGAAGCGGGACAGGATGTGCGGCAGCCCCGCCGTGCCGAGCACCAGCGCGAGGCCCAGGCTGATGAAGTCGAACCGCGCGGTCCAGTCCGCGCCGTAGGCGAGCCCGGGCGCCAGGAACGCCTCACCGTGACCGCTGCGTTCGGCGGCGGTGAGCAGCAGCCGGTTGACGTCGCCGTGGAACCGCAGCAGGACGAGGACGGTCAGCGCGACGGTGCCGCCGAGCAGCAGCACCGCCTTGACGATCTGGATCCAGGTGGTGGCCCGCATCCCGCCCAGCGACACGTAGATCACCATGAGCACTCCCACGCCGACGACGGTCCAGGACCGGGCCGCCTCGCCCGTGCCCCCGAGCAGCAGCGAGACCAGGCTGCCGGCGCCCACCATCTGTGCCACCAGGTACAGGACGGAGACGGTGACCGACGAGGTTCCCGCCGCGATCCGCACCGGCCGCTCCCTCATGCGCGCGGCGACCACGTCGGCGAGGGTGAAGCGCCCGCAGTTGCGCACCAGTTCCGCGACCAGGAACAGGACCACCAGCCAGGCCACCAGGAAGCCCACCGAGTAGAGCATCCCGTCGTAGCCGACCAGCGCGATGAGTCCGGAGATGCCGAGGAAGGACGCGGCCGACATGTAGTCGCCCGCGAGGGCGAAACCGTTCTCCATCGGGGAGAAGAGCCGGCCGCCCGCGTAGAACTCCTCCGCGGAGCCCCGTCGTCGGCGGCTCACCCAGGTCGTGATGGCCAGGGTCACCGCGACGAACGCGCCGAACAGCAGCAGCGCCGGCATCCGGTGGTCGCCCGTCACGCCGCGCCGCCTCTGCCGCGCGCCAGTTCCTGGGCGTCCCAGCGCAGTTCCAGCGCCGCCCGGTCCCGGCGCAGCCGCGCGTGGCGGACGTAGGCCCAGGTGAGCAGGAAGGTGGTCAGGAACTGGCCGAGCCCGGCGAGCAGGCCCAGGTTCACGGCCCCCGCGACGGGCCGCGCCATCAGTCCCGGCGCGGCCGTCGCGGTCACGACGTACGCCACGTACCAGGTGAGGAACGCGACGACCACCGGCCCCACGAACCGCCGGTAGCGACCGCGCACCTCCTGGAAGGCCGCGCTGCGCTGTACTTCGAGGTAGACGTCGGCCCCGTCCGCGCGGCGGGCCGGCGGCGCCGCCTCCACCGGGCCGGCCGACTCGCCCCAGCCCGAGGCCAGGGCGTCGTACCAGGGATCGTCGTACCTCACGTCCCCCGAGTTGCTTCGCTGCATGCCCAAGGATGGACAGAACGGGAAGATCCCCGACTCTTCTTCCCGTTCTGCTTCACCCCATCAGGTGACTGGACCGTGCGCGCGCCCGGTGCGACCGCTACGCGTCGATGCGCGAGCGGTCCAGGGTCGCCGCGGAGCTGGAGATGAACTCCTTGCGCGGGGCGACGTCGTTGCCCATGAGGAGGTCGAAGACCTGCTCGGCGGCCTCCAGGTCGGTGAGGTTGATCCTGCGCAGGGTGCGGTGGCGCGGGTCCATGGTGGTCTCGGCCAGCTGGTCGGCGTCCATCTCGCCGAGGCCCTTGTAGCGCTGGATCGAGTCCTTGTAGCGGATGTTCCTGCTCTGGAACTCCATGAGCTTGTCGCGCAGCTCCCGGTCCGAGTACGTGTAGACGTACTTGTCCTGGCCCTTCTTGGGCTGGATCAGCTCGATGCGGTGCAGCGGCGGCACCGCGGCGAACACCCGGCCGGCCTCGACCATGGGCCGCATGTAGCGGTGGAACAGGGTCAGCAGCAGCGTACGGATGTGGGAGCCGTCGACATCGGCGTCGGTCATCATGATGATCTTGCCGTAGCGAGCCGTGTCGATGTCGAAGGTCCGGCCCGATCCCGCCCCTATGACCTGGATGATCGCGCCGCACTCGGCGTTCTTCAGCATGTCGGTCACGGAGGACTTCTGGACGTTGAGGATCTTGCCGCGGATCGGCAGGAGCGCCTGGAACTCGGAGTTCCGGGCGAGCTTGGCCGTACCGAGCGCGGAGTCGCCCTCGACGATGAACAGCTCGCTGCGGTCGACGTCGTCGCTGCGGCAGTCGGCGAGCTTGGCGGGCAGCGAGGAGGACTCCAGGGCCGTCTTGCGGCGCTGGGCGTCCTTGTGCTGACGGGCCGCGATGCGGGTCCGGGCCGCGGCGACGGCCTTCTCCATGACGACGCGGGCCTGCTGGGCCGCGTCACGCTTGGTGGAGGTCAGGAACGCCTTGAGCTCCTTGGAGATCACGTTGCCCACGATGCGGCGGGCCGCCGAGGTGCCGAGGACCTCCTTGGTCTGGCCCTCGAACTGCGGCTCGGCCAGGCGGACCGTGACCACCGCGGTGAGGCCCTCGAGGGCGTCGTCCTTGACGATGTCGTCCTCGGCCACGCGCAGCATCTTCTTGGCGCGCAGCACTTCGTTCATCGTCTTGGCGACGGCCTGCTCGAAGCCGGCGACGTGGGTGCCGCCCTTGGGGGTGGCGATGATGTTGACGAACGACCTGAGCGTAGTGTCGTAACCGGTGCCCCAGCGCATCGCGACGTCGACGCCGAGCTCGCGGGTGACCTCGGTGGGCGTCATCTGGCCGTACTCGTCGAGGACCGGGACGGTCTCCTTGAAGGTGCCCTGCCCGGTGAAGCGGAGGGTGTCGCAGACGGGCCGGTCGGAGGCGAGGAACTCGCAGAACTCGCTGATGCCGCCGTCGAAGCGGAAGGACTCCTCACCCTTGCTGCCGCCCTCGCCGAGCCCGTACTCGTCGCGGACGACGATGGTCAGGCCGGGGACCAGGAACGCGGTCTGGCGGGCACGCTGGTGCAGCGTGTCCAGGGCGAGCTTGGCGTCCTTGAGGAAGATCTGGCGGTCGGCCCAGTAGCGCACGCGCGTGCCGCTGCGGGTCTTCGGGATCTTCTTGGCCTTGCGCAGCCCGCTCCCGGCCTCGAACTTCGCGTCCGGGCCCATGGCGGCGAAGGCTCCGGGGACACCGCGCCGGAAGCTGATCGCATGGGTGTGCCCGCCCCGGTCCACCTCGACGTCCAGCCGCGCGGAGAGGGCGTTGACGACGGAGGCGCCCACGCCGTGCAGACCGCCGGAGGCGGCGTACGAGCCGCCGCCGAACTTGCCGCCGGCGTGGAGCTTGGTCATGACGACCTCGACGCCGGAGAGGCCGGTCTTGGGCTCGACGTCGACCGGGATGCCCCGGCCGTTGTCCCGGACCTCCACCGAGGCGTCGTCGTGGAGGATCACCTCGATGTGGTCGCAGTAGCCTCCGAGGGCCTCGTCCACGGAGTTGTCGATGATCTCCCAGAGGCAGTGCATCAGACCGCGGCTGTCGGTCGATCCGATGTACATCCCGGGGCGCTTCCGCACGGCCTCGAGCCCCTCGAGGACGAGCAGGTGCCGCGCGGTGTAGTTGGAACCGTCCCGGTCTGCTCCTGCCAGCAGCGCTGTGGACGGCACGGACGTCTCGGCGGTCACGCGGTTCGCTCCTCGCTGAATTTCAGATGCGGCCCTCATGGGTAGGGGCGCGGCTTCAGTCACCGGTGAGAGGGTACCGAGGCCTGGTAGAGCCGTTGTAACGCCACCCTCACTCGCAACCCACCCTAGTCGAGGTCGCATGCTTGTTCGATCCCTCGATGGAGTGAAGCACACATCACGTTCCCTTCGAGGCATGAACCATTTAGGCTCCGGGCACGTCCTCATGAACAACCGGCAAGCCAGCCGGGAGGGCCGACCACCGATACGAACGCGAATCCGTACGACACATCAGACACGCACTACGGCACATTCGCCGCCAACCGGCAACAGCCACCCACCTCGGAAAGTTTTTTCGAGGAAAAGCCACGAGCGGGAACGTTTGGGGCTGGTTGGATGTTGACCCTGGTACGACAGCTCGTCGAGCTAGAGAAGAGGCGACGTGACTACTGTTCTGACCCCCGCGAGCCCGCTGACGGCCGCCGATCGCTGCGACCGCTGCGGCGCCCAGGCATACCTGCGCGTCGTCCTGCTGAGCGGCGGAGAACTGCTCTTCTGCGCCCACCACGGCCGCAAGTTCGAGCCGGAACTCAAGAAGATCGCCGCTGAGATACAGGACGAGACGGAGCGGCTGACCACCCCCACTGCGACCGCGCCCGACGAAGAGCGCTGACACCTCGCGTCCGACGACGAGCAGCCCGGCACAGGCCGGCGAGCGGGCGGCTGCCTCCATCCCGGAGGCAGCCGCCCGTCTCGTACCCACGGCCGCCCGGGACCGCTCGACGGCCCGCCGGGGCCCTTGCGCCGTTCCTCAGCCCTGCGCCCACCCGAGGGTCAGCAGGACGTCGGAGACGCGCGTGTACACCCCGGGGCTGCCCGCCCAGCCGCACCCCGTCCCCCAGGAGACGAGGCCTATCAGCCGCCCCTGGGCCACCAGCGGCCCGCCGCTGTCCCCCTGGCAGGCGTCCCGGCCGCCCTGCGCCTCCCCCGCGCACAGCATCGTCCCGGCGCGGTAGGTGCCCTCGGAACCGCCCGGGTAGGCCTTCTCGCACAGTGCGTCGGGCTGCACGCGCACGCGTGCCGCGTGCAGGCTGCCGGCGTAGGAACCCGATCCCGTGGTGTCCCCCCATCCGTAGACCATGGCCTCGGTGCCCGCCCGGTACGCGGGGTCACCCGGCCCGGCCATGGCTATGACCGAGCTCGAGGGCAGCGGTTCCGCCAGGCTGAGCACGGCGAAGTCGCCGGAGTTGGTGACGCCGTCGTAGCCCGGGTTCACCCAGGTGTCGCGTACGGCGATCTCCTGACCGTGCTCCGAGAGCAGTTCCGTGCGTCCCGCGATCACCCTGAGGTCGTCCACCCGGTCCGGAGGCGCCCCCAGCACCTCCTCGTCCATGCAGTGGGCCGCGGTGAGCACCGTGGTCCGGCCGACCGCCACACCCCCGCAGAACTGTCCCGCCCGGGTACCTCCGAACCGGTCACGGCTGGACAGCGCCACGGTCCAGGGGCCTTCCGAGACGTCGACGGGGAAGCCGCCGACGACGATGCTGTCGGCGGTCGCCGGAGCGGCCGAGGCCAGGGGTATGAGGGTCGCGGCGGCCGCGAGGACCAGCGGCCGGGCCAGGACCCGGGCAAGACGACGTCGCATGCACGCTCCTCACACTGGGGTGATACCGAGACACCCACAGTGAGGGAACCCGCCCGGGCCCGCACCCGCGCTGCCACGCGAAGGCCCGGCCCCCGGGAACGGGATGCTGTTGGTTAATTCGGGCTCTCGCGTGACGTCGGCTCCCAAGACCCGGTTGTGGTCTTGGGAGCCGATGTCGTTTGGGGAGGGTGTCGA
>NZ_JBEORT010000135.1:0-16122 GCF_040302425.1 Streptomyces sp. NPDC126497 | reverse complement strand
GGCGCCCGGCCGCCTGGTGGCCGCCCCCTCGCCGCCCGTACCCGCGGCCGCCCTGTCCCCGGCGCCCGCCGGCGCCGGGGACGGGAGCGAGCAGGGGGAGCAGGCGATCGCGCTGTCGCACCGCGTCCGGGGCCGCCGCGTCGCGGATGGTGAACGTCCCCGTCAGGGTGATGTTCCGCCAGATCGAGACCGTCGCGCTGCTCGCCTCCTCCACGGGCGCGGCGGCAAAGGCCGACGGAGCCGCTCCCGGCGTCGCAGCCAGCCCGGCGGCGCACGCGGGCAGCAGGCCAGGCCCACGGCTCTCATGCGTACGGACATCTTCTCTCTCCCTCGTTGTCGTGGAGACGCGATTGCGTACCGAGCTCGGCGCGCATGCGTCGGCCTCTGAGCCGGAGAAGACGAGGGCGTCCTCTCCGCCGGTACGTACGGCAACGGCAGCGTCACCTCCGAAGGCTGGATGAACGAGGTCAGGTCGCCGTCGCTGTGGTGGGAGACCACGTGCGGCGGCGAGATCCGGCCGGAGAAGCACGCGTCCGCCCAGACGGACGCCTCCGGCGGCGTCATGATCTATGTGACGCTGCGGCGGTACGAGGGCACGAACGTCACCAACACCGACCTCGACGCGGAGTCGGGCTTCAACCGCTACGTCCCGGCCGGGCAGATCTCCACGCTCAGTGAGATCACTCCGCGCAGCGGCGAGAACGGCGGCAAGGACCGGTCGAAGCTCAACCTCACCCTGCACAACGACCGCTGACGGCACGCCTGGGCGGGTCACCCGGTCCACCGGTCCGCTGCCGTTCCCGGTTCCTCCGGGCGGCAACCGGAGCCATGGCTCCCACCTGAGCGAACAGCGCCCGGCGACGACGCTGGGCGCTAGCCTGGGTCCATGAAGCGCATCGGGGGAGATGTACGCGCGGGTCGTGTCACGGACGCGGCGTTACGGGCGGCGCGGTCCGCGCGGACCGTTGAGGAGTTCTTCGAGAAGGTCAAACGGGCCACGCGTCCGGCGCTGCGGTTCGACATCTGCGCCGGTGTGACCGTGGACCCGCAGACCCTGATGAACACCGGCGGCGACTACCGCGACGCACTGCCGCCGTCCATGATGCCGCGCATGCTCGACATCGAGTACCGGGAGGGCGACGCCAACGACCTGTCCCAGCTGGCGACCAGGGCGACGCCCGTGGGCCTGCTGAGCCGCGAGACGGGCGGCTGCCTCGAACGCAGCCCGCGCTACCGGGACATCATGCGGCCCATGGGGTTCCGGGACGAACTGCGGGTGCTGCTGCGTGACCGGCACGGGGCATGGGGCGCGCTGATCATGGGGCGCGCGCAGGACGCGCCCGCCTTCGCCCCGTCCGATCTGGCCGTGGCGGCCTCGCTCGCTCAGCCGCTCGGCTCCGTACTGCGCCGCCTGCACCTGACCCGGCTCGCTGAGGCCGGCGCGTCGGCGGCGGCACCGGGCCTGGTGCTGCTGGACGGGAACTACCGGGTGGTGCACCGCACCCCCACCGTGGACATGTGGTTTGACGACCTGGCCGGCGAACAGGCCGACGCCGCGCCCCCGTCCGCGGATGACCGGTTGCCTCCTGCCGTCTACGCCGTGGCGGCCGCGGTCCAGGCGCCCGACGCGCCGGGGACCCACACCTCCTGGATGCACAGCCCTGCGCATGGCCGCGTGCGGTTGCACGCCTGGTGTCTCGACCGCTCCGACACGACGGGGGCCCGTACCGTCGTCGTGGTCGAGAAGGCGGGCGCCGGCGAGCACTTCGCGTTGATCGCCGCGGCCTACGGGCTGACACCGCGCGAGAGGGACGTCACCGGGCTGGTCCTGCGCGGGCACTCCACCGCCGACATCGCACGCCGCGCCGGGCTGTCCCCGCACACGGTCCAGGACCACCTCAAGTCGGTGTTCGACAAGACCGGTCTGCACAGCCGGCGCGAGCTGGTGGCTGGCGTCTTCGCCCGCCATTACCTGTGACGTACGCGCAACGCGTCAGCCGTCAGGGCGTCCTGGCGCCAGCCGTCGAAAGGGCATCCGATCTATGGAGTAGGTGTTGCAGGATGTTTGTGTGACTGACGGCGTTGACGGTCGTTGCACGGTGCGTGAGTGCTCGGCGTCCGTACCGCAGTGACGTCTCCGATGCCCGCTGGGCTCTGGTCGAGCCGGTCCTCACGGCCTGGCGAGCAAGACGAACCGGGCCCGGCACGGCAGCCCGGGTGCACGACGTGCGGGAGATCGTCACCGCCGTCCTCTACGTCAACCGCACCGGCATCCCGTGGGAGTACCTGCCCCACGACTTCCCGCCGTACAAGACCGTCTACGACTACTACGCCGAGTGGGAGGCCGACGGCACCACCCAGCAGATCCACGACCTGCTCCGCGACAGGACCCGGCGCGCCCACGGCCGCAGCGCGGAGCCGACCGCGGCCGTGATCACACCAGTCATGCCGAGATCATCACACCGAGGTCAAGCAGAGGTCCCCAGCCCAGCTCTCACAACGGACCCGACCCGTGGGGAACGTGAGCTCCAGGACGACGCGCCCGGTGTTCGGCGCGTGTTCCTCCCGCACCTCCAGAACGTCCTCCCCGACATGGTCCGCGAACGGCGTCTCCCCATCGATCGTCCCCACGGTGACACGCCCCCAGTCGCCCATGTCGTAGCCGGCGTGCGGCTTCGACGCCTCAACGATCAGACACCAGTCCGATCCGGTCGTGAGGTGGATGGCGGCACCCCGGTCATCGATCAGCCACACATCCAGCGGACCCGCGGGGGCGTCACTGCCGTACATGTGCCACGAGCCGACGACCTCCGCGAGCCGACGCCCCACCAAGCTCTGCGCGCTCACCCCAGCACCGTGAAGAGGGCACTCGTTCGACTTGTCAGGCTCCATCGGCCGACAGTACCGCCAACCGAACTCCCAGGTCACAGCGTTATACGGGACAAGCCCGTGCCAGAGGCGGCGCGGGGCCCGTCGGCGGAGGGTACGTACGCCGATGTGACCGGGATCGTCGGGACACTCGGCGTGGGTTCGGCACGCCGGAGGGCGGACCGACCGGACGGTATGCAAGGAGGGTGTCCGCCCCCTAGGCTTCTGCCCGGCGCCCCGCCCCGACCGGAACCGGCGCGCCCCCGACGAGAAGGAGGACCCCATGGCCGTCGACCCCCGGGGAGCCGATCTCGCACGGCTGACGGAGGAGGACCCCGGTGGTCCCGTCGTCATGCTCAACCTGCTGCGCTTCGCTCCCGATGGCCGAGCCCTCTACGAGGAGTACTCGCGACGGGCGGCCGCCTTCCTGAAGCGGTACGGAGGCGAACTGCTCTACGCCGGTGACGGCGACACCCCCCTGGTCGCCGGGGACGGACAGGCCTGGGACGCGGTGCTGCTCGTCCGCTACCCCGATCGCACGGCGTTCAGCCGCATGGTGGCCGATCCCGAGTACCAGGAGATCACCGGTCTGCGCTCCCGGGCCTTGTCCGAGGCCGTGCTTCAGCCGACCAACCCCTGGCCCTCCGGTCGCGACCGGTGATCACGAGGTCCGTACCATGTCCGCGCCCTGCGGGCCTGGTGCGGCCGGAGCCGCGGATCGAGCCGCCCGGCGGCAGGACTTCACGCCTCAGCGGCTCCTGCGGCGAGGGTTCTCGATGACAGCCCTCCGCCGCCCCCCTCGACGCGATGTCCCGCTCCGGCAGTCGTCCCAGCGCGGACACCGGCTACGTCGGGGCGGCCGCGGCGGCAGGCCACCGCCCTCCGACCGTGAGACCGGCAAGCAGCGCAACACCGTCGAGCGGTGCATCAACCGCCTCAAGCAGTGGCGCGGCCTCGCCACCCGCTACGAGAAGACCGCCACCGTCCACCTGGCCGGACTCCACATCGCGGGCATCTCCCTCCGGTCCGCCCGGTGATCCAAACGAAACTGCCTAGTGCCAGGGATCGAGGGCAAGTTTGCCCCGGGTCCGGCCCGCTTCGAGTTGCAGGAGTACCGCCGGTCCTTCAGCCAGGGGACGCACGTCCGGGGTGCCGGGCGGGTAGACGCCGTGGGCGATGAGAGCTTCGAGCTCGGCGAGCAACGGCTGGTAGAGGGAGGGGGCCGCGACCGCCAGCGCGCCGATGTGCAGGCCCTTGATCTGTACCTGGTGGGTGAAGACCAGGTTGTGTGTGGTCACGGTGGCGTCACCGGAAGCGGCGCCGAACACGACGATGCGTCCGGTGAAGGGCTTGGTGACCGACAGGCTGGCCTCGAACGTGGCCCGGCCCACCGATTCCAGGACCAGGTCGACCCCGCCGGTCAGGCGGATGATCTCCTCGGCCAGATCGGGGCGTCGGCTGTCCAGGACCTCGTCGGCGCCGAGCTCTTCGACAGCTTCGTGCTTCGCTGGTGACGCCGTGGCGATCACGCGCGCACCGTAGTGGCGGGCGAGGCGAACGGCGGCCTGCCCGACGCCGCCGGCTGCGGCATGCACGAGCACCACCTCACCCGTTCTGATCTCACCCAGCGGCTTCAGTGCCGCCAAGGCGGTGGCCCAGTTCAGCACCAGGCCGAGGGCTTCGGCGTCGCTCCATCCGGACGGCACGGGAAGCGCACCCGCGGCCGGCATCGTCATGTACTGGGCGAAGGCACCCGGGCCGACTCCCACGACGTGGGTACCGAGCGGCAGCGGACTCTTGACATCCGGGCCGACTCCCACGATCTCGCCGGCGGCCTCGAAGCCCGCCACGTAGGGGGCTTGTGGGCCTCCTCCGTATGTGCCGTGGGTCTGCATGACATCGGCGAAGTTGACCCCTGCGGCACCGACGCGGATCAGGTACTCGCCGGGCCCCGGGGCGGGGCGGCGGTGATCCGTCGTGAGAGTCAGGTCCTTCGGTCCCCGGTGCGACCGCTGGACCAGTGCGCGTACGGTCTGCTCGGCGGTGTGCTGCTGCCTGTTGCTCTCCATGCACCGAACGTAGGAGCCTGACACTTACGTCAAGGTCAAGCGACTGTCAGAGATCAGTACGGCGGGCTTCTTGCAGGTAGGCGTCGAGTGCCGCCTGCTGATCTCTGAGAACGGCGATGCGGGCAGCGAGCCGATCACGATAGCCCTGCACCTCGTGCAGGAACTCCGCGCACACCACTTCGGTGCCGGCACCGGATCCGTCAGTAAGGCCGGGCAGAACCTCCCTGATCAGCCGCACGGGCAGCCCGGACTCCAGCAGTGAGCGGATGACAAGCACCCGGTCGACGGTGGACTGGCAGTAGTCGCGGAACCCATTGCTGAAACGGCCAGGGACGATCAATCCCTCGTCCTCGTAGTGCCGCAACGATCGCGCACTCACGCCGCTGACTCTGGAAGCCTCGCCAATCTTCATACCTGCAGCTAACGTCCAACCGCACCGCAGTCTTCCGGCACTTGCCCGATGAACCGCTCCGGGATCGGTGGAGGCTTCGGAGTGTCCTGAGTTCGGTGGAGTCGTGTCGCTTGGTTTTGCGCTACAGGCGCTGCACGTGGTTCGTACTCGACCGGAGTGAGCATCTCCAGGGCCGAGTGCCTGCGCCGGCGGCTGAGCAGTTCCACCTGGACCCGGGCCCAGAGGGACCCCGTCATCGCGTTGTCCACGCAGTCCTCGATCGGGCCCATGGACGGCAGGAGGCCGGAGGTGCGGGCCCGTTAGGTGAACGCCCGGGAGCTGGGCGACCTCGGCGACCTTGCGGCCGGATGCGACAAGGTCGAGGACCCGGCGGCGGAACTCGGGCGGATGGCTGCGGGGCACGGCGGCCTCCGGATGCTGCTGGACCAGTCAGTTCTCCAGCAACCCGACTCCATCAGGCTCGGGGCAGACCACCCCTTCCGAGCCGGACTCTCCACCGCCAGGACCGCGCTTCTCCGAGTGAATCTCCGAGTGAAGAGGTCCTCGGCCCGGCGTCTCGGAAACCGCTCGAGCAGTCGCGGCGGAGCGTGTGGGGGTGTTGCCGTCGTGCCCGGGGCTGGGGGTGGCCGGGTTCCGGGCACGACGGCGGTCACATGCCGAGGATGCGGCGTAGGGCATCGGCCGGGTCCACGCCCAGCACGCGTGCGACGAGGAGCACGCCCAGGACGAGCGGGGTGACGACGCCGGCCTTGCCGGCGAAGCCCTTGACGAACAGCGGCCACCGCTGCCGACCGGGGGAGCGGCGGAAATACCCAGGAAAGGGCGACGCAGACTGTCGTGTTTACCGTGCACGGTGGTGGCATGAACCAGGACACCACCACCCAGCACATCACCGGCGGCGCTCCGCTGACCGGCCGGATCGCACTCGTCGCCGGGGCCACACGCGGTGCCGGACGCGCGCTCGCCGTCGAACTCGGCCGGCTGGGCGCCACGGTCTACGTCACCGGCCGCACCACCCGTACGCACGCCAGCGAGATCGGCCGGACCACGGAGACCATCGAGGAGACCGGCGAACTGGTGACGGCGGCCGGCGGCACCGGTATCGCGGTGCCCACCGACCACCTCGACGAAGACCAGGTACGCGCCCTCGTCGGACGCATCGAACGCGAGCAGGAACGGCTGGACATCCTCGTCAACGACCTGTGGGGCGGCGAGCACCTCCTCGTCAAGTCCGTGTTCGGCAAGAAGAGCTGGGAGACGCCCCTCGCCGACGGACTGCGCATCCTGGAACTCGGAGTCCGGTCCCACGTGATCACCGCGGCGCTGGCCCTCCCGCTTCTGGTGCGCTCCGACGCCCCGCTCCACGTCGAGGTCACCGACGGCACGGCGGCCTCCAACCGCCGCTACCGTGAGAACCTCTTCTACGACCTCGCCAAGAACGCACCGATTCGGATCGCCTTCGGCTTGGGGGAGGAACTGGCGCAGTACGGGGGCACGGCCGTCGCCGTCACACCGGGCTTCATGCGCTCGGAACAGATGCTCGCCCATTTCGGTGTGAGCGAGGAGAACTGGCGCGACGCCGTCGCCCGGGAACCGGCCTTCGCCATCGCCGAGTCACCGCACTACCTCGCCCGCGCGGTCGCCGCGCTTGCCGCAGACCCGGACCGGGCGGTTCGCTGGAACAAGAAGTCCGCCTCCAGCGCGGACCTCGCCAAGGCCTACGGCGTACGCGATGTGGACGGTAGCCAGCCCGACGCCTGGGCGTACTTCGAGGACATCCGGTACGGCGGGAAGGACGGCTCGGCGGACGACTACCGCTGACGCATCCCGAACCGGAAACAGACGCCGCTGCCGCCGAGCGTCACGGAAGACAGGAACGACAGCTGTCCGAGTCCCTGGGGGGACGTCGCGGGTGCGGGGCACGGGACCATCGACGTGCTGGGTTGCCCGCACCAGCAATCTGCAACAGGTTTCTCTGAGCACCCCCGAGGGACGGCTCGTCGCCTTACACCGGGGTGAGCGGCAGCGGCAAGACCTCGCTGGCCGTGGACACCCTGCGCAGCGAGATCGAACTGCGTCACGTGGAGGGTCTTCGCCGTTCGTGCGGCAGCCGGCGACAAGGCGGGACCGGCCCCGAACCGGGTCGTACCGGAGGACTGGAAACAACGACGGGCCATGCTCACTCGCCTTCATGCGTTGAACACGGCGTTACGGCGCAGCTGTTCCGCGCACCACCGGAAGTGCCCGTCGCTGTCGTCCAGGCCGAAAAGGTCGTAGGTCGTAAGCGCGTATGCGGCCTGATAGGCGGTGAGGGTCGTCGGCGCGTACCCGAGCTCGTGGGCGAAGAGCCCGGTGAGGTCCGCGGTGTGCTCCTCGGCGTGCGGACCGTACATGTCCCAGACGGCAGCGGTGACGGCGGCCTCGAAGGCCGGGTCGCCCGCGGTCGTGTAGAAGCCGAAGTCGAGCACCGCGACGGGCCTGCCGGCCACGTCGATGTGGATGTTGGACGGGACGAGGTCGCCGTGGATCGCTGTCACCGGGGCCCCGGGGAGCGAGCGCAGTGCCTCTTGCGTGCGTTCGACTCCCGCGTCGAAGCCCGACACGTAGCCGGCCAGGGCGGCACCGTGCCGGGCTGCGGCCCGGGCGACCAGAGCCGCGAGCGCGTCGCGGAAGCAGTCGTGTCCCCGCCACAACGGACGGTCGTCACCCTGCACGGTCAACTGGCGCATGGCGTCGGTGCCGGGCACGGAAGCCAGACCACGCAGAACGGCAAGCAGCGCGTCGCTGTGCCGGGTCGGCACCTCGCGCCCATGGTCCGAGGGTGCGGAGTCGACCCGCATCGAGACTCCGGGCAGCTCGCGCTCGTACGTCACCAGGACGCCCTCGTGGTCCTCAACGTCGAGAATCTCCGGAGTCGAGAACGGCAGCGGGTGCCGCGCGATGTCCACGTACACCTGGCGGGTGAGATCGAAGTCGGCTGGCGGCCGACCGCTCCACACCTTGGCGACCCGGCCCTCGCCCAGCCTGTAAACGACGCCCTCGACGCCGGCACCGATACGGCGGACACCCGTGTGCCCGCGGTCGGCGAAGCGCGCAGGCCATGGGTCGGAGAGCGGGGCCTCCATGTTCGGGATCTTCTCCATCCGCATATTGGACCAGCAGCCGCACCGACCTCACCGGGCGTTTCTACGCTGCGCATCGCCCGCACGCCGAGGGAGCGTGCTGAAGGCCAGGCTTCCGAAACACGACCTGGCTTGACTCTGTCGGGGACCTTGGAGTCGTTGAGGTCAGCTGTCCAGGCTTCTCCACGACTTCGGCCGGGGGATCTCGCGTCGGTCGAGGTAGTTCTGGAAGGCGGTTGGCCGGCGGGACATGGGGGCTTCCTCGGTGGGTGGAAGTCCGCTGAGGCGTTCGATGTCGACGGCCAGGTGCGGGGACGTGCCGGCGACTTCTTCGAGTGCGGCACGGACCGGCTCGGCTGCCTGCCGGTGATGACGCCGTAATCACCGGCGGCGGTGAGCGTGCAGTGCCAGCGGCCAGGGGAGAGCTCGGGCAGAGGTTCCGTACGGCACCCGGTCGCGGACCCGGGGGCTGCCGTACTACGTCACAAGCCCATCTTCGCAGTCGGAAGATCCGTGCGGATCACCCCAGCTGACCGTTCAGGGGGGAGCTGCCACGGCTGGTCGTCATCTCACCGCTGCCGAACAAAAGGTACGGGAGGCCTTCCTCCTCCCAGGGAGACCGTCGCCATGAACCACTCCACCACAGTCCTGTGTCGGACCCCGCCATGGCCGTGCACGCGGAAGCGATAGCCCACCTGCTGCTCGGCAAGTGCGATCCAGCGCCCGGACACGTTCCTGCCTTACGGTTACACGGAGCGGCAGCGACGGGAGAGCCAGGTTTTTGGAGTCATGAGGTTATTGGCGTTGTGGTCAGGGGATCAAGGTGTCCCGAGCAACATCGCGACGGCTGCACGTGCCTGACGGGCCGGGGCCGGGTCGCCGCTGATGCCGGCCGTCACGATGGCCCCTTCGGCAAGCAGGAAGACCGGTTCAGCCACCGACAGCCCGGTGGCGTGGACCCATACTGCGATCTGCTCGTGGAACTCCTGCTTGTGCGACCGGACTTCGGCCAACACGGCCTCGGACGATGAGCCGAGCTCGCCGTAGGCGTTGATCCAGGCGCATCCGCGGAAGCCGGGTTCTGCGAACCACTCGGCAAGCCAGTCGAAGATCGCGAGCACGCGCTCGCGGGGATCCGGGACCTGCTCCACGTGGGCGGCCAGGTTTCCCCTCCATCGCTGGTCGCGACGTTTGAGTACCGCCACCACCAGGTCCTCCTTCGCCGCGAAGAACCGGTAGATCCGCTTCAACGGTAGGCCGGACGCCGCACGGATCTCGTCCATGCCGACCGCCTGGATGCCTCGCTCGTAGAAGAGCCTCTCCGCTGCGTCGAGCAGTGCTTCGCGGTCCAGGCGGTTCTGCTCGTCGGTGATCGGCGCCGGCATCCGGAACTCCTTGACGTTGAGAATGATCGTTCTCTACCTTAGGTTCCGCCGCTGGAGAACGTTCGTTCTCCAT
This sequence comes from Streptomyces sp. NPDC126497, assembly GCF_040302425.1. NCBI lineage: Bacteria > Bacillati > Actinomycetota > Actinomycetes > Kitasatosporales > Streptomycetaceae > Streptomyces > Streptomyces sp. NPDC126497. The sequence goes on along the minus strand of NZ_JBEORT010000135.1, from coordinate 6,193 downwards.
ATGAGGAGGTCGCAGTGCCGGAAGACCGCCCGCCCTACCCACCGTTCACACAGAAGGCGGCCCTGCAGAAGGTCCAGGCGGCTGAGGATGCCTGGAACACCCGCGACCCCCACCGAGTGGCACTGGCGTACACGCCGGACTCGATCTGGCGGAACCGGGATACGTTCATCCGCGGCCGCGATGAAATCGTCGCTTTCCTGACGCAGAAGTGGGAGCGCGAACTGGACTACGCGCTGCGAAAGAGCCTCTGGGGGTTTCACGAGGACCGGATCGCCGTCCGCTTCCAGTACGAGTGGCACGACGCGGAAGGCCAGTGGTGGCGCAGCTACGGCAATGAACTGTGGGAGTTCGACGAACGCGGTCTTATGCGGCGCCGCGAGGCGAGCGTCAACGACGTCGCCATCCCTGAAGCCGATCGGCGGATCCGCGGCCCCCGGCCCACGGACGAGCACGGAGTCGACTTCCCGCTCCGGTAGCGCCCGCCGCCACGCCGTCCCAAGCCGGTGGGTTCAGGCAGCGCGACCGTCTGTGTCCACCGCGCTCACGTAGTCGATGGGAAACCCTGTGTTCCACGCCAACGTGCCTCTGTCCACCGGGGAGCGACGCCGGCTTGCGGCATCAAGCGCCACCTGCTCGTCGATACTCGCGGCACCGTCCTGATCACCTGCGTGAGCCCGGCGAGCGTCGGCGATCGTGATGGCGCCGCGGTGTTGTTCTCCCGGGCAGCCGATGCCTTCCCGAGCCTTCGGCACGTGTGGGCGGACCAGGGTTACCGCGGCGCCGACTTCCATGCCTGGGCCCGGGAAGCCACCGGCGTCACCGTGCAGGTCGTGCAGCGCCGTGACGGCGGATTCCGCTCGGCCTGGGCGAAGGCAGGGACACCGCCTCCGGCCGTGCCCCTCTTCGCGGTGGTCCCGCGACGTTGGGTGGTGGAGCGGACGGTCGCCTGGCTGGGATGATGCCGCCGCCTGTCGAAGGACTTACGAGTGCCTGCCCGTGTGCTCGGCGAACGCCGTCTACCTCACCATGGCCATGCTCCTCGTACGGCGCCCTGCACGGTCAGTCCGCTGACCAGTTTTTCAGACGCCCCCTCACCGCGCCACCGACGCGCCGACCGCCTCACGGCAAGGGCATTTCCTGCTCGATCCAGTGCGTGATCGAGGGGCGCGAGGGGCGCCAGCCGAGGTCGTGAGCCCGGGTGGCACGTACGCGGCTGTTGGCGCCGAGGGCGTACCGGGAGAAACCTTCCCCCCACGCGGCCGCGGCGGAACCCAGATCCCACGGCTCCACCGGCCCCAGCCCCAGCCGACGGGCGATCGCCTCCCCGATATCGGCGAACGAGGCGTCCTCGCCGCCCTCCACGAAGTAGAAGCCCGTGGCCGCGGGGTCGGTGAGCGCCAGGTGATACAGGTCGGCCATGTCATCGAGGTGCACCGTCGACCAGCGGTTCAGGCCGCGTCCGACGACGCGGACGGTCCTGCCGGCCTGGGCCTGTGTGACCAGTGGCGGGATCAGCACGGTCTGCGGGCGCGGTCCCGTGCCGTTGCCGTAGATCAGTGAGTTGCACAGCACCACCGAACGCACTCCCGCCGCAGCGGCGTCGACGACGGAGCGGTCGATGGCGTACCGGGCACGCCGGATCTCGTGGTCCCCCGGGCCGAAGGGCTTCGCGTCGTCGAAGACCACCTCGGATGCGTACTGGCCCTGGGCGTCGTCACCGATGACGCTGGTCCCGCTGGTGTGGATCAACACCTTGCCCGAACCCCGCAGGGCGTCGACAAAGGCGGCCACAGCGCCGCGGTGGTCGCTGTGAGCGGCGTTGATGACCGCGTCGGCGCGGTCGGCCTCTCGCTTGAGCAGCGTCGCGTCGTCGAGGTCCCCGACGACCGGTTCGATGCCGTCGGCGGCGAGAACATCGACCACGCCGGGCGTGCGGGTCAAGCCGCGCACCGTGTGCCCCTCGCGGATCAGGCGGCGGGCTACAGCTCCGCCGATATAGCCGCCGGCACCTGTGAGAAAGACGTCCATGATGACTCCTGACGATGTTGGGGTGGTGGGGTGTCAGCTACGGAAGCGGCCTGCGGCACGCAGGGCTTCATCCAGCGGCAGGCGCTGCTGTTGGTCGCCGAACTCGCAGATGCGAGTGATGCGTCCCTCGTGGACCATCACCTGGAGGCAACGTGAAATGCGCACCGGGGTGCCGTTTTCCAATTCGCCCGAAGCGGTGGCGGCCAGAGCGAAGCCGTGGTGGTCCACGTGGAGAGACCAGATGCGGTCGGCGTGGTTTCTCACGAGGTCGGCGGTCGCACGGAGCATCCGCAGCATCGCACCCGCGAATTCCTTGCCGGGAAGTGACACGGTCTCGTGATCGAAGCTGTGCCAGACCTCCACGGTCTCGGCGAAGAGCAGATCGAACTCGGGGTCAACCTGCGTCAGGCCGTATGTCCCGGTGAACCGACTGGCGACGTGGCGCACAGCGGCCAAGCAGGCGGAGAACTCGGAGTCTTGCTCGTCGGGCCGGCTCGCAGCGGCTGCGGCTATGTCACTGCTGGTCATCGATTGCCCTCTCATACCTACCCCAATGCAGTTAGGGGCGCTCGAGGACCAGCGTCCGCGCAACCGTGCCAATTCACGAAGGCGCTTTGCTGCTATGGCAAAAATCGCCGATCGGGTGGTCTCGGGTGACGCGGCGGCACATGTCCCTGAGCCGAACATTGAGCCCCGGACCTGCCCACACCCGCCGGTCCATTCCCACAAGGCCAGAGGGAGCACACTCGGCACTGCACTCAACGTGGCTCTCGTGGGCTCACCCGCCCACTGCCACGACCGCACCTGCCGCCTCCCGTGACCTGCGCCACTCAAAATGCGATGGCACGGGCTCAGATTTCGATGGCACAGGACACTCATCCACCCGCCGGAATGAGCCAGGGTCTGAAGCCTGCACCGTGCGCCTGACGGACCGCTCGTTCTCGCCATCGGGATCGGTCAACCGCGGGCTGATCCACTCACTCAGCGTGGCCGCACCACAGAACCTGTGCCGGAACCCGAGAGACGACAGCGGTGGCTCATCAGTTTCGACAGCACTGAAAGGGTGATGGGGGTTTCGAACGCCGCCGAGCCCGGACGTGGGGCGGTGAGGGCCGGGGCTGTGTGGCGTACCGGTTTGGGCGGCCTCCTTCGCCGGGCGCGGGTCAGGGTTGTGTGTCCTGTACGAGCGTTTCTGCTTGTACGTGCTGGACGGCCGCGGTCGTGCAGGCTGCGCGCACGAAGGCGGCGACGGCCGGGGAGCGGGCGTCCTGGGGCCAAGCGACGGACAGGGCGGCGTCGGGTAGGTCGCTGACCGGGCGGTAGGCAATGCCGGGACGTGGGTAGCGCTGGGCTACGGACGTGGGCGCGAAGAAGACGATGCTGCCGGTCTCGACGAGGCTGAAGATCTCCGACAGGTTCGACGCCGGTCGTGCCGCGCCGGGTCGAGGCCGCTGCGCGAGGGGGCGCCCGTGGTGTGCCGGCGTGCCTCCTGGGGCCGTGCGGCCGGTCAGGTCGTCAAGACAGAGCGCGGTCCGGGCGGCCAGCGGGTCGGCGGCGGCCATGGCGACCAGGAGCGGTTCGGTCAGCAGCGGCTCGCTGTCCAGGCCGCGGTCGTCGAACGGTGACAGGACGAGTCCCACGTCGGCACGGCCGTCGCGCAGAGCCTGCGGTTGCTCGCCGAAGCCTCCGAGGACCAGTTCCGACGGCAGCGAGGCGTCGTCGGCGTGGTAGGCGTCCAGGATCTGCGGCAACAGACCGCCGTCGATGTCGGCTTTGAGGGCGATGCGCAGTCGCGGCGACGAACGGCCTGCCTCCCGGACGCGGTGGGCGGCAGCGGTGACCGCCTCCAGCGCCCTGCGGGCGTCGCGCAGCAGGACCTCGCCGGCCGCGGTGACCTCCACCTGCCGTGTGGTGCGCTCGAACAGAGTGACATCGAGCTGCCGCTCCAGGTCCCGGATCGCGCGGGACAAGGGAGGCTGCGCCATCCCCAGCCGCTCGGCGGCGCGCCCGAAGTGCAGTTCCTCCGCGACGGCGACGAAGTACCGCAGCTGCCGCACCTCCAGATCACCCATATCCCCAAGGTATCAATGCTGATCGAGCTGGTCTTTCACCTTCACCGTCCTGCCGGGTTGTACTCGAGGGCGGCGACATCCGCAGCTGTCGCCGCCGGATCGTCTTTCACGGAGGTACGCCATGATCGTCATCACCACACCCACCGGCGACATCGGCCGACAGGTCGTAGACAGGCTCCTGGACGCCGGGGAGGCAGTCCGTGCGATCGTCCGCGATCCCTCCCGCCTGCCGAAGCACGTGCGCGCGAACGCCGAGATCGTGCAGGGTTCTCACGGTGACGCCGACACGATCGCCAAGGCGCTCGAGGGCGCCGACCGGATGTTCTGGCTCGTACCGCCGGCCGGTTTCCGCGATGCCGGCGACGCCAGGCACTACTACCTGGACTTCACCCGGCACACCGCCCAGGAGGCCGCGAAGCGGAACGTGCGCATGGTGGGTGTCACCTCCCTGGGACGCGGATACCAGGACAAGGCCGGGCTCCTGTCGGCCGCGCTGGCCATGGACGAGATGATCGAAGCCAGCGGCGTTCCCTACAGGGCCCTGGCCCTGCCGTTCTTCATGGAGAACCTGCTCCGCCAGGCCCAGGGAATCAAGGAACGCAAAACGATCACCATGGCGAACGCTGCCGACCGGCCCCTGCTGACCGTCGCCACCCAAGACGTCGCCGATGCCGCCGCAGCCCTCCTCCTCGACACCTCCTGGAGCGGCCAGACACGCGTCCCCCTGGTCGGCCCCGACAAGCTGACCCCCGACGCCATGGCCGACGTCATCTCCCAGACCCTGGGCCACACGGTGCGCTATCACCAGGTTCCGCTCGCCGACTTCCGGGCCACGATGGTGCAGCGCGGCGCGAGCCCGGCGCTGGCACAGGACATGGCCGACATGGTCCGGGCGCAGAACGAAGGGATCTACGACGTCGAAACCCGAGAGGCGGGCTCCACCACCGCCACCGGGTTCCGCCGGTGGTGCCGGGACATCCTTGGCCCGGCCGTCCGTGCCTGACACCTCATCAACCTTCGGCGCACCGCTCGACCTGCCGCGCTCATGGCTCTTTCGGCCATCGTCCCCCAGTCGAACAGCCACGAGCCGGGGCGCTGCCCAAAGCGGTGTCGGCGTACGACCCACGCTGTGTCCTCGGGCCAGAGCACGGTTGATGATCTCGGTTGAGATCATCAGACCGGGCGGAGACACTCGCACGATGAGTCACAGCGCATCGCTCGGATCAGTCGAACGTACTGGGGACGGGCCGTGGTACCGGGTGCGCACGGAGTCCTTCGAGGCATCCTTCCTGCTCGACCCGGACGACGACCTGGACCTGGTGTGCAATGTTGATCTCGAAGTCCGGCTTCCGGATGGATCCCGATGGAGCGCGACTGTCTTCACCGTTGCTGAAGTCGCACGTCTGATGGAGACCTGGTCGGGGAGCGACGAGGCTCCGGGTGGTCGCTGCTTCTGGTGCTCGGACGGGCTGATCGTCCGTGAGCCTGGCGTCAGCAAGATGACTGATGTCATCGCTGGCCTGCTGGACTCCGGTGAGTTCGCCCAGGTCCTCCAGCGACTCGGTGGCGACTGACCAGGGCCGGGTCTCCGCGGGATGATCTTCTGGGCTGCGTCGGTCTCGCGCTCGATGGCCTTGAGTCGGTTCTTCAGCCGGTAGCCGGGCCCGTTGATGGAGGTCACCTCACGGTGGTGCAGGAGGCGGTCGAGGACGGCGGTGGCGAGGACCTCATCACCGAACGCCCGTCCCCGTTCGCTGAAGGACTTGTTCGGGGTCAGGATGATCGAGCCCTTCTCGTAACGCTTCGAGATCACCTGGAAGACCAGGTTGGCTTCTGCGCGTTCGAGGGACTGGTAGCCGGCCTCATCGACCACGAGGACGCCCGGCCGCAGGTGGGTGCCGAGCTTGCTGACCAGCCGTCCGGCGACCTCGGCGGCTTTGAGGTTGCGGATCATGTCGTCGAGGCTGGTGAAGCAGATCGAGTGGCCGGCCCGGCAGGCCGCTTCCTCACCCTGGGCGGCCGCACGGACGTCCGTGATCCCGAGGGCGTGCTCGCCCGTGACGGGTTGCTCGGCGCGCCGTACCGCAAGCAGG
>NZ_JBEORT010000134.1:6661-16306 GCF_040302425.1 Streptomyces sp. NPDC126497 | reverse complement strand
TTGATTTTAAAGCTTTTGCAGCGCTGTTGTTGTCTAAACTATAGCAGATCAAAAACCTTAAAACACAGTGTAAAACCCCTGAAAATCAGCCGATGCCTGCTGGTGCAGCTCCTCGTCCGGCGGGCGCCGGCCGCTGCGCAGGATCGTCGCGACCGCCTTCATGTACTCCGGCGCCGCCACCCCGCGACGGGACGGCGGCGGGGGCGCGACACGGCCGTAGACGGCGTTGTCGGGGCCGCAGTCGAGCGGGAACGGACCCGGCGGGCGCGCCGCGCCCAGCGACCGCCAGGTCTCCGGGTCGGCGTGCAGGTCGAGGAAGAGCGTCGTCGCGCCCGCCGGGCGCAACCGCAGCTCCTCCCGGAACCAGTGCCACGGCAGTCCGGTGTACCGCACGGTGGACGCGGTGGTGCGGGCCAGCGCCAGATGCGGCAGCCGCTGGCGGCGGTCGAGCTGGAGCTGCCCGGTGACGTACACGGTCAGCGGTCCCGGCGCCGCGGCGGCGGCGCGCAGCCGGGTCAGCACGGCCTGCGGCTCCAGCGGGTCGGCGAGTTCGACGACGTTGGCGGTGTCCGCGCCGGACAGCACGGCGGGCGGCACCGCCGCGAGGACCGGAAGCACCGACGCCGCGTCCACCAGCCGCCCGCGGCCCAGCGGCGAGGCCGCCAGCAGCAGCACGGTTCCGGGCATGGTCCCCTCCCCCTGTCGATCACCTACGGCAGCACGGTAACCGCTGCGGCTGCGCGGGGTGAGGTCAGTGGGGTGAACATCCCCCTTCGGGGCCTTCGCCCCCCGCCGCGCGGGACGCGCGGATCGGCCGTACCGCGAAGGCGGTGGTGTCGTCGACCAGGCGTCCGCGGCTGTGCCGCAGCGTCCCGTCCCGCACGACGGCGACCAGCCGGCCCGGCGCGACGACCCGCGGATCCGCCGCCACCGCCCGGGCCAGGTCGTCGGCGAGCCGGTAGAAGTCGCCGGCGCCGTCCCGGGCCTCGGTCACGCCGTCGGTGACCAGCAGCAGCGTCTCGTCGGCGGAGACCGGCACCCGGCACAGCGGCGGCGGGTCGGGGGCGAGGTCGCGGCAGCCGATCGGGAGTCCTCCGCCGGCCGGCAGGGACCGTACGCCGCCGGGACCGACGGCCAGCGGGGGCTCGTGGCCGAAGACGACGGCGTCCACCACGTCGGTGCGGTCCGCCGGGAAACCGAGCAGGACGGCGGTGGCGAAGCGGTCGCCGTCGCCCCGGCCGAGCGCCGTGGTGTACTCGCGGTGCCGCAGCATCCGGGCCTCCAGCCGGTCCGCGACCGCCATCAGCTCCGCCTCGTGGTAGCCGGCCTCGCGGAACGCCCCGAGCAGCACCGACGCCGTCTCCACCGCGCCCAGCCCCTTGCCCTGGACGTCACCGACCAGTACCCGGGTGCCGTGCGGGCCCGGCTGGATGTCGTAGAAGTCGCCGCCGACGCGGGCCTGGGCGTCGGCGGTGAGGTACACCCCGGCGTGCTGCAGGCCGCCCCAGTCCGGCGGCAGGGGACGCAGGACCGTGCGCCGCACGGTGTCGGTGACGTCCCGCATGTACAGCGCGCGGCGCTCGCCGCGCACCCGCACCACGCAGGCCAGCGTGGCGAGGACGCCGCCGGCGGCGACGAGGATGAAGTCGGGCAGTCCCGCCTGGAACTGGTGCGGCCAGGCACTGTCCACGAGGGTGTAGGCGACGAGGGAGAGCACGGCGAACAGGGCCGTGCCCCACACCCCGCAGATCGCGCAGGCGATGCCCGGCACCAGCACGATCCAGGAGACGATCCGGAACTCGCCGGTGGTGTTGTAGTCGGCCACCGTGATGGCCGTGAGCAGCAGCAACGGCGGCACCCAGGTGACGCTGCGGCCCCTCAGCCGCAGCATCTCGTGCCGGTGCACGACGTCGCGACGGCCGGCCGGGGGGTACCGGTCGTGCAGGCCGTGTCCCCCGCTGCCCGGACTCACCGCCCCAGCGAAACACGGAGCCGGGCCGCCCGCATCCGGTCCCCGGCGCCGGGTCCGCACGGCCGACTTGCCGACGCGCCCGGGGAGGTGTGCATTGGTGGGACGGGGGCGAGGAGAGAGGAGTGCTCCCATGACGCACGCGGCACCCCGGTCCCGGGGAGCGATCGAGCGGGCCCGCACGCCCGACGTCTTCGGCCCACGGACCCACCGGGCGGCGAAGGTCCTCCTGCCCGTCCTGTCCGGGGTCGTGTACGGCTACTGGGTGGCCGCCAACCGCCGCTACGGCGGGCCGATCACCGCGGAGAACTTCCTGTACGGCTTCTTCGCCGGCGTCGTGTTCTCCCTGCTGTTCATGGCGCTCCTCGCCCTGGCCCCGAAGGTGCGGCGCGAACTGCACGCGGTGCTGTGGGCCGCGTTCCTCGGCAGCGCGATCGGCTTCCTGGTCATCCAGGCCCCCGACCCCGGCGTCCTGCGCTCCGTGATCGTGGGCCTGCTGGTCGCGGCGGGGGTGTTCCTGGCGATGTTCTACCGCTTCTACACCCACGAGGACGCGGCGGGCGACCGCCTGAGGTGAACCCGTGATCCGCGGGCCGTCGTGCCGCCGGGGTCATGGGGACACCTCCCGCTCGAGCGGAGCCGGGGGCGGGGGAGGCACCCCGCAGGGGCCGGGCTGCGCGACCCGCCCCCGGGCGACACCGGCGCGGGCCCGCCACCACCCCGTACACCCGTCCGCGCCCCAGCACTCGCGCCCCGGGTGCCCCGCGCCTTGCCTGGAGGGTGTCCCTCCATCAGGAACCCCGCCGCCCGCGCCTGCGCGACGCCCTCTCGGCGGCCCTCGTCGCCCTCGCCTGCCTGCTCGCCCCCTGCGGCACCCTGGCCGCCTGGGCGACGTTCGGCCTCGCCGACACCGGCCGGTACGTCGGCGCCGTGGCACCGCTGGCCGCCGACCCCGACGTGCGCGACGCCGTCGCCGACGCGGTGGGGGACGAGGTCGTACGGGAACTGGACGCGCGGACGGCCGGTACGTCGGGTACGGCGGGCACCGTCCTCGGACCGTTCGTCCGCGACGCGATCCGCTCCTTCACCCGCACCGACGCGTTCCGCGCCGCGTGGGAGACGGGGAACAGGGCCGTCCACGACGCCGTCCTGCGCGCCCTGCGCGACGACACGCCCGCACGGGGCCCGGTCACCGTCGACCTCGCCCCCGTCGCCGCACAGGTGAGGCAGCGGCTCGCCGCCGACCACCTGCCGTTCGCCCGGCGCATCCCCGTCGGGCGCACCGAGGTCGCGGTGGTGCCGGCCGAGCGGGTGGCCGGGCTCCGGAAGGGGTACCACGTGCTGGACGCCGCCGCGCTCCGGCTGCCGCCCGCGGCCGTCGTCCTCGCCGTCACCGGGATCGCCGTCGCCGCCCGCCGTCGCCGCGCGCTCACCGCGACCGGCCTGGGCACGGCGCTGGGCGGCGCCCTGCTCGCCCTCGCGGTCGCCGTCGGCCGCCGGCTCACCCTGGACGGCCTGGCCGCGCGCGGCCACCGCCCGGCGGCGGCCGCGGTCTACGACGCCCTCACCGCCACCCTGCGCACGGCGTCCTGGCTGCTCCTCGCCCTGGGCCTGGCGGTGGCCCTGGCCTCCTGGCTGACGGGCCGCCGCACGGACCGCCGTGCCCTCCCGGCCCCCGCGGCCGCCCCGGCCGGCCGTTCCCGGCGGCCCCCCGCCGCGCTCCCCCGTCCTTGAGGGAGCTTGAGGGAGGATGCGGGCATCGCACCCGCGAGCGGAAGGCCGGAACGTTGGACACTGCGACCACCGACCCGACGGTCACCGGGGAGGGAGCCGGCCGGGCGGGACGACGGCGACGGTTCGGCGCCCGGTGCGCGGCACTGCTCTTCACCGGGGTGAGCGTGGTCGTCGGCTGCCGGACCGCCGGCACCGACGGCGTCACCCCCGTGCCCCAGCTCCTCGCCTTCCTCCCCTGGCTGCTGGTGCCCACCGCCGCCGGGCTGCTGTTCACCCTGCGCGCCCGCTGGTGGACCGGCGCGGTGTGGGGCGTGCTCCTGCTCGCTCTGCTGGCCTGGTTCATCGAGCCGTACGGGAGGACGGACACCCCCTCGGGACCGCCCGTCGCCGAGCTGCGGGTGCTGACCTCCAACGTGGAGTTCGGGCAGGCCACCGAGGCGCTGATCGACGCCGTGCGCCGGGAGGAACCGGACGTCGTGTTCGTACAGGAGTGCGAGTACGGCTGTGACGCGGCGCTGAAGCGGGAGCTGGCCGACGCCTATCCGCACCGGGAGGCGGTGGAGGGCGGCGGTTCCGAGGGCTCGGTCGTGCTCAGCCGGTTCCCGCTCCGGGCCGAGGACGGCGTCCCGGGCACCATGGGCATGCCCGCCGCCGTCGCCGACGTCGACGGGCACGCCGTACGGCTCCAGCTCGCGCACCCCATGCCCCCGCTGCCCGGCCGGGTGGGCCTGTGGCGGCGGGAGCTCGGCCGGCTGCGGGACGCGGCCGCCGCGTCGGACATCCCGACGGTGCTCGCCGGGGACTTCAACGCCTCCCAGGACCACGCCGCGTTCCGCCGCCTCCTCGACACCGGCCTGCGCGACGCGGCCCGCCTGGACGGCGCCGACCGGACCCCGACCTGGCCGTCCCGCACCGCCCCGGCCCTCGGCGCCCAGATCGACCACGTCCTGGTCTCCGAGGACTTCGCCGCGGACCGCGCCCGCTTCCTCGCCCTCCCGGACACCGACCACCGGGCCCTGGTCGTCGACCTGACCCTGCACGCCCCGTAGCCGCGGGCAGTCGTGCCCCAGGGCGACGGGAGTCCCCCGCTCGCGCGGAGCCGGGAGGCCGGGAGGCCGGGAGTGGGGGAGGGTGGGCGCGGCAGCACCGGCACACGCCGCGAGCCGACACACCCCCCGGCCGCCCCCACACCGTGCGGTCACCGCTGCCGGCTGCCGGCTGCCGACTACCGGCTACCGGCTACCGGCTACCGCGAGGACTTCTGCAGCGCCTTCTCCGCCTTGTCCAGCGCCGCCGCGAACCCGTTCGCCCACAGCTGGTTCACCCGCGACCGCTCCGCGGAGTTGGGGTAGGCGTTGGTGCAGGACGGGCCCGGGCCGCCCCCGGACATCAGCTCGCTGCACGGACCCGAGTAGTGGTCCGGCAGTCCGAGCACGTGACCCGTCTCGTGCGCGGTCACCCGCGTGGAGTTGTACGTCTGGTTCTGCCGGTAGTCGAGGAAGATGTACCCCCGCCCGTGCCCGTCGGTGGACGCGTACGAGCCGCGCGAGTCGTTGCCCTCGTAGTACGAGAAGTCGGCGCCCGACGTACCGGCCTGGAGTCTCACGTTGGACACCGAGCTGTTCCAGATCTGCGCGCTGCGGGCTATCTGCGTGGCGAACGACGGCGCCCGGGAGGCGTTGTAGACGACGGTGACGGTGGCCGCGCTCGTCGGGTTCGCGGCCCGCTTCTCGGCCGCCGACTTCAACACGGCCTCGAAGAAGGCCCGGTTGGCGGCCGCTTCCTCCGACGAACCGTCGTAGGCGGCGTACGAAGCGGTGTCCGCGGGGGCGGGGGCGGCCGTCGCCGGGACCGTGCCGAAGCCGAGGGCCGTGAGGCTCAGGCCGGCGGCGGTGAGTACGGACATGGGCATGCGCATGCGCATCGGGACTCCTCGTGGTGGGGGTCGAGTCACGTGTCACCGAGGAGTGTGTGCGCCCGTGCGGCGGCTGTGATGATGGCAACCGGTGATAGGACGGCCCTATCGCCCGACTCCGGACACCCGTCCGCGCCCGCCCGACTCCGCCTGAACGGACGGGGTTTGTGTGTCTGGTGAAACCTGAACTTCCGCCTTACCCTCCCAGGGCATGGAGCTTGAGGTCCGGCACCTCAGGGCGCTGTGCGCGATCGCCGACACCGGCAGTCTGCACCGAGCCGCACGCCAACTCGGCGTGGCTCAGCCCTCGTTGAGCACGCAGTTGCGGCGCATCGAACAGGAGCTGGGCGGTGCCCTGTTCGTGCGCGCCCGCACCGGCTGCCGTCCCACCCCGCTGGGCCGGCTGGTGCTCAGCCGCGCCCGTCCGCTCGTCACCGAACTGCGCTCGCTGGTCACCGAGGCCCGCGCCGCCGCCGTCGGCGGCCGGCAGCTGCGCATCGGCTCCACCGCCAGCCGGGCCCTGGCCGGCTGGCTGCGACGGCTGCGCCGGCACTGGCAGGAGCCCACCCTGCACATGGACGTCTCCGCCAACGCCCTGCTGCGCATGGTCGCCGACGGCCAGCTCGACGTGGCCTTCGTGCACGAGGTCGAGGGCTTCCCGCTGCGCGTCCCCGAGGGCCTGCGCACCCGGGTCCTCGTCGAACGCGAACCGCAGTGCGTGTCGCTCCCGGCCGACCACCCGGCCGCCGCGCGCCCGGTGGTCCGCCTGTCCGACCTGGCCGGCGACCGCTGGATGGTCGACCCGGCGGTCGACGGCGAGTGGGACGCCGTACGCCGGGTCCTGCGCGCCGCCGGGATCAGCCCGCGCGTGCTGCACGGCGACTACCACACGGCCGCGTCCCTGGTCGCCATCGGCGAGGTCGTCACCGTGTGCCAGCCGACCTCGCCCTCCCGCCCCGAGACGGCGGTCCGCCGGCTGCACGGCGACCCGCTCGGCGTACGGCTGCTGCTGGCGGCGCGCACGGAGTCGGAGCTGGAGGGCGTCTATCCCGATCTGGCCGAGGCGTACCGGGAGGTGGCCCGGCAGGCTCCGGCGTACCGGGAGTGGCTGGAGTGGCTGGATCAGGACCTGGTCCCCGGCCCCTGATCCGGCCGCTCCCGGACCCCTGCTCCGGGCCCCCGTACCGGACCCCGTCGTCCTCAGACCCCGATGTCCCGTCCGTCCGCGCGCCACACCGCGACCACGGCCGGGCGGACGTACGTGCCGGGCCCGTCGGGCCAGCTGCTGGCGGGCTTGTCGACGGTCGCCCCGTCCACCTCGCCCGGGTGCTGCACGGCGACCAGCACCCGCCGGTCCTGGACGACCGGGCCGCAGGTCTCCGCACCCGTGGGCACGGTCAGGAACTGCTTCAGCTCGCCGCGCCGGTCGCCGCGCGTGGCGACGCCGAAGAGGCCGTCGTGGGAGCCGAGGGCGCTGCCGTCGGTGGAGATCCACAGGTTGCCGTGGTCGTCGAAGGCGACGTTGTCCGGGCAGGAGATGGGGCTGACGGAGTCCTTCGGGAACCCGGCGAAGTACGTCGCCGGGTCCTCCGGGTCGCCCGCGACCAGGAACAGCGACCAGGCGAAGCGGGTGCTCTCCGGCCGGTTCCAGCGCTCGGTCAGCTCCAGGACGTGGCCGTGCTTGTTGGCGTTGCGCGGGTTGGCCTCGTCGGCGGCGGCGTGACCGGTCTTGCCGCGGTTGGAGTTGTTGGTGAGGGCGACGTACACCTTGCCGGTGGCCGGGTTGGGTTCGATGTCCTCGGGCCGGTCCATCTTGGTGGCGCCCACCTTGTCACCGGCCAGGCGCGTGAAGACGAAGACCTCCTCGGCGGTCATGCCCTCGACGTGCGAGACGGCGCCGTCGGCGGTGGCGGTGGCCAGCGGGATCCACTGACCGCCGCCGTCGAACTCGCCGTCCTTCGGGAGCCTGCCGGTGCCGTCGATCTCGATGGCGGGCGAGTCGCCGGTCAGCTTGGCGACGTACAGCGTGCCCTCGTCGAGCAGGGAGAGGTTGTGCTCGCGGGCGGAGCGGCTGTCGCCGTGCCGCATCCTCTTGCTGCCGACGAACTTGTAGAAGTAGTCGAACCGCTCGTCGTCGCCGGTGTAGACGACCGGGCGCCCGTCGTGCGTCAGCCGCACGGTCGCGCCCTCGTGCTTGAACCGGCCGAGCGCGGTGTGCTTGCGCGGGACGGAGTCGGGGTCGTACGGGTCGAGTTCGACGACGTAGCCGAAGCGGTGCGCCTCGTTGGGCTCCTGGGCGAGGTCGAACCGCTTGTCGAACCGCTCCCACTTGCGCTCGGTGGCACCGGTGCCGATGCCGTACCGCTTGTCGGTCGCGCTGCCGCCGTTGGCGAAGTACTGGTTGAAGTTCTCCTCGCCGTGCAGGGTGGTGCCCCAGGGGGTGGTGCCGCCGGAGCAGTTGTTGAGGGTGCCGAGCACCTTCCGCCCGCTGGGGTCGGCGGAGGTCTTCACCAGGTCGGACCCGGCGACGGGGCCGGTGAGCCGGAACTCGGAGGTGGCGGTGAGCCGCCGGTTGAGCCGGTGCCGGGTGACGGCCGTCAGCCTGCCGCTCCCGCGGTCCTCCTCCACCGCGACCACGGCGAGCCCGTGCGCGGCCCAGGCGATCTCCACCTGCTCGCGGGTGGGGTTGTCGGCGTCGTAGTCGCGGAACATGAGGATCTCGTCGGTGTACTCGTGGTTGGCGACGAGGAGCTGCCGGCCGCGCTCGCCCCGGAGGGGCAGCAACGAGAGGAAGTCGCAGTTGTACCCGAACTGCCCGGCCTGCGCCTTCGCGCTCTGCCTCTCCGGGTCGAAGGCGGGCGCGCCGCGCAGGATGGGCTCGCCCCAGCGGATGACGACGTTCTGCCGGTAGCCCTCCGGCACGGTCACGGCGTCGTTCGTGTTCGGCGCGACGGGCGTGAACCGCAGCCCGCGGGCGCCCTTGGACGTGTGCGGCCGCCGGCCCTTCCCGGCCACGGCCGCCTGCGCCGCGGCCGCCCGTGCCTCGGGCGCGGCGACGACGCCGGCCGCTCCGGCGCCGGCCGCGGCGACGGTCACCACGGCGGCGGCGCGCATCATGGAGCGACGGCTGAGGGCGCCGGCGATCACGTCGCCGACGTACTCGTTGGAGCTGGTGTTGGGCACCTCGTGGAAGCAGGCGTCACCACACCGGAAACGACAGGTCATGGCGGACCGGCCGCCGGGGTGGGAACCGGACGGCGTTCCGATCAACGGCAGCAGCTTTCGCACGTTCTCTCTCCTTGGGTACCCGTGGTGTCAGCGTGACCGTAGGGGTACATACGTGCGGCAGCCGGGCGGCCGGGTGAACGGCGGGTGAACCTGCGGCAGCATCCGGGAAGGTCTGCCGGGCCGGATCACACCCTTGACATATACGATTCCGCAGACCCCACCCTGCCCAAGATCGCCCTTGCGGGCCGCTAACCTTACGTGTCCGTCCTGGCCAGGGATTAACGGGCATCAACTCACGCGAAGGGTTGCGCACATGGGCATTCTCACTCTCCTGCGGAACGCGTTCGGCCGGTCACGCAAAGCGAAGTCCGCCGAAGCGGGGGGTGCGGCGGACGCCGTCGGAACGGCGGGCACGGCCCCGGCGGAGCCGGCCGTGGAGTCCGCCACGGAGACACCCGCGGCCCCGAAGGTGCCGTCCCCGTCCCCCGAGCCCACCCCGTCCTCCCCCACGGCGTCGGTCCCGGAACCCCGTGAGGAGCACGACCTGGTCTCCGCGGCCTTCGACGGCGTCGCGGTCCCCCGCCCCACCCGCTCGGACGACCCCTCCACCCCGGCCCCCGCCCAGGAGCCCGGGGCAGCCCCGACCCCCGAGCCCGCGGCCGAGGCGAAGCCCGAAGAGAAGCCCGAGGCTGCCGCCGACCCCGAGCCCGAGGCCGCAGCCGAACCGGAGGCCAAGGCAGAGCCGGAGGCCAAGGCTGAGCCGAAGCCTGAGCCCGAAGCCGAACCGGAGCCGGAGGCG
>NZ_JBEORT010000134.1:0-6563 GCF_040302425.1 Streptomyces sp. NPDC126497 | reverse complement strand
CGGAGGTGAAGACCGAGGCGAAGTCCGAGTCCGACGAGGAGCCCTCGGTCACCACTGAGGCCGAGTCCGAGGTCACGGCCGAGCCCGAGCCGGAGCCTGAGCCCGAGACCGCACCCGAACCGGAGGCCAAGGCAGAGCCGGAGGCCAAGGCTGAGCCGAAGCCTGAGCCCGAAGCCGAACCGGAGCCGGAGGCGGAGGTGAAGACCGAGGCGAAGTCCGAGTCCGACGAGGAGCCCTCGGTCACCACTGAGGCCGAGTCCGAGGTCACGGCCGAGCCCGAGCCGGAGACCACGCCCGAAGCCGAGCCGAAGGCCGAGGCTGCCGCCGAGCCCGAGCCGGAGGCTGCCGCCGTGCCCGAGCCCAAGGCCGAGGCCGACGCGAAGCCCGAGGTCACGGCCGAGCCGGAGACCGAGCCCGCGGCCGACGTCGAGCCGGAGACCGAGCCCGCGGAAAAGCCCGAGGGTGCCACCAAGGCCGAACCGGAGGCCAAGCCGGAACCGGAGGCCGAGCCGGAACCGGAGGCCGAGCCGGAACCGGAGGCCAAGCCCGCACCCGAAGCCGTGACCGGGCCCGAGAAGGAGCCCGCGGCCGCCGACGGCGAGGACGCCCCGCAGGAGCCCTCCGCACCCGACGACGAGAGCGGCACGGATGGTACGGGTGGGAACGAAACCCCGGCAGAAGGAGAAGCCGAGGCCGAGCAGCCCGCCTCCCAGCCGGTCGCGGCCACACCCGCCACGCCCGCCGCGAAGCTCCGCGACACCGCCCTCGCCACCGCCTACAAGGCGGCCGGCGCCGCCCTCGAGAAGCACGACCTCACCGGCACCCGCGCCAAGGTCTACCTCGTGCTCGACCGCTCCGCCTCCATGCGCCCGTACTACAAGGACGGCTCCGCCCAGGCCCTCGCCGAGCAGACCCTCGCCCTCGCCGCCCACCTCGACACCGAGGCCACCCTCCCCGTCACGTTCTTCTCCACCGAACTGGACGGCACCGGCGAGCTGACCCTCACCGACCACGAGAACAAGATCGACGAGCTGCACGCCGGCCTCGGCCGCATGGGCCGTACCAGCTACCACGTGGCCGTCGAGGCCGTCCTCGCACAACACGCCGAGGAGCCGGCCGGCACCCCCGCCCTGGTGGTCTTCCAGACGGACGGCGCGCCGGACGCCAAGACCCCGGCCACCCAGGCCCTCACCGACGCGGCGAAGAACCACCCCGCCGTCTTCTTCTCCTTCGTCGCCTTCGGCGAGCACGACAACAAGGCCTTCGACTACCTCCGCAAGCTGAAGACGGAGAACACCTCCTTCTTCCACGCGGGCCCCACCCCCCGCGAGCTCACGGACAAGGAGCTCTACGAGGGCGTCCTGGCGTCCTGGCGCCCGTAGGACCGGCCGCCGCCCGGGGCCGCCCCTTCCCAGCACGTAGAACGGGAAGCGGGCGGTCCTGCTGTTTCGGCTAGGATTTCAAGGTTCGTAGACGACCCGACAACCGACGATCGTCACCACGTACCGACCCGGGAGCAGCCCGCGATGGCTCGACACCTCATCACCAGCGCCCTTCCCTACATCAACGGGATCAAGCACCTGGGCAACATGGTGGGGTCGATGCTCCCGGCGGACGTCCACTCCCGCTATCTCCGTCAGCGCGGTCACGAGGTCCTCTACATCTGCGCGACCGACGAGCACGGCACCCCCGCAGAGCTGGCCGCCAAGGAGCAGGGCGTCGCGGTCGACGAGTTCTGCGCCCAGGCGCACGACGCCCAGAAGGCGGTCTACGACGGCTTCGGCCTGGCCTTCGACTACTTCGGGCGCAGCTCCTCGCCGCAGAACCACGAGATCACGCAGGAGATCGCGCGGGAGCTGAAGGCGAACGGGTTCATCGAGGAGCGGTCGATCCGCCAGGTGTACTCGAACGCCGACGCCCGTTTCCTGCCCGACCGCTACATCATCGGCACCTGCCCGCACTGCGGTTACGACAAGGCCCGCGGCGACCAGTGCGAGAACTGCACCCGCGTCCTGGACCCGACGGACCTGATCGACGCCCGCTCGGCGATCAGCGGCAGCAGCGACCTCGAGGTCCGCGAGACCAAGCACCTCTTCCTCCTCCAGTCGGTCCTCGCCGGCGAGGTCGAGGCCTGGGTCGACGAGCGGGCCGACGACTGGCCCGTCCTCGCCTCCTCCATCGCGCGCAAGTGGCTCACGGAAGGGCTGCACGACCGGGCCATCACCCGTGACCTGGAGTGGGGCGTGCCGGTCCCGGCGGACACCTGGCCGGACCTGGCCGCCGAGGGCAAGGTCTTCTACGTCTGGTTCGACGCCCCGATCGAGTACATCGGCGCCACGAAGGAGTGGGCGGACCAGGACCCGGAGAGCCGCGACTGGCGTTCCTGGTGGTGGGAGTCGGACGCCGACGTCCACTACACGCAGTTCATGGGCAAGGACAACGTCCCCTTCCACAGCGTGATGTTCCCGGCGACCCTGCTGGGAACCCGCTCGCCGTGGAAGAAGGTCGACGTCATCAAGGCCTTCAACTGGCTGAACTACTACGGCGGCAAGTTCTCCACCTCCCAGCGGCGCGGAGTCTTCACGCACGACGCGCTGGAGATCCTGCCCGCCGACTACTGGCGCTACTTCATGATGGCCAACGCCCCCGAGTCGGACGACTCGTCCTTCACCTGGGAGCACTTCGCGGCCACCGTGAACAAGGACCTGGCGGACACGCTGGGCAACTTCGTCAACCGTGTCCTGTCCTTCTCCCGGAAGCGCTTCGGCGACGAGGTCCCGGCGGGCGCCGAGCCCGGTGAGGCGGAGTCGAGGCTCGGGGCGGAGATCGTCCGTCTCCTCGCCGAGTACGAGGAGCACATGGAGGCCATCCAGTTCCGCAAGGCGGCGGCGGCGCTGCGCGCCCTGTGGTCGGCCGGCAACTCCTACCTGGAGGAGAAGGCCCCCTGGCTGGAGATCAAGACGAACAAGGAGGGCGCGGCCCTCACGCTCCGCACGGCGATGAACCTCATCCACCTCTACGCGGTGGTCTCCGAGCCCTTCATCCCGGCCTCCGCCGCGGCGATGCGGTCGGCCTTCGCCCTGGAGGACGACACCGCGACCTGGGTGACCCCCGACGAGGCCCGTGCCCTCACCGCCGTCCCGGCCGGCACGCCCTTCACGGTCCCCCCGGTCCTCTTCGCGAAGATCACCGAGGAGGACCTGGAGTCCTACAAGGAGCGCTTCGGCGGTTCGGACCAGTAGCGGGCGAACCGCCCCTGCCGGACCGCCGCCCGCAGCGGCCCGGCAGGGGCTCTCCACCCGTGGCACGGCGGACCGCACGGTGTGGGTGCGCGAGGGCCGGGGGCTCGTGGTCTCCCGGCCCTCGCGCGTCTTGGGTGCTACTTGAGCACGCCCGCCCCCGTCGTCGTCGCCAGCGACGACGGCAGGTCGCCCGCCGAGGCCTCCAGGCCCGCCGTGAGGGTGGGGGTCCAGTTGACCGTGGTCCTCAGGTCCTTGGACGAGACGGCGTTGTAGGCGGCGACGAGGTCGGTCACCGTGCCGTTGACGAGGTTGCCGGAGCCCTTGACCGAGCCGGTGCCGTCACCGCTGAGGAGCTTGGCGGCCTTCGCGCCGGACGGCAGCTTCCAGTAGTTGTTCTCCGCGACGACCTGGGCCTTGGCACGGGAGTTGATGCTGTACTGCGGCGCGTACCCGTTGAGGGGCGTGACGTCGTAGTAGTTGTTGTAGATGTGGATCTGGCCGAGGCGGGCCAGCGGGGCGCGCTGCATGATGCCCTTCCACACGTTGTGGTGGAGGGAGACGCGCAGCTTGCCGACGCTGTCGGTGTCGCTGCCGCCGATCAGCATCGTCTTGTCGTGGTGGGTGAACTGGTTGCGCGAGACGGTCACCAGGTCGGAGCCCTTGGTGATGTCGAGGGCTCCGTCGTGGATCTGGTACTCGCGGCCGAAGTACTTCGGGTTGGCGCTGTCGAAGTGCGGTGCGTCGGTGAACGTGTTGTGGTCCGCCCACACGTGGGTCGCGCCGCGCAGGGACACCGAGTCGTAGTTGGAGTTCCAGTTGCCCTCGTCGCCGTCGGTCGGGTCCCACTGCGGGAAGCAGTCCTCGGTGGCGGCGAAGGTCAGGTTGCGGACGATGACGTTGTCCACGTTCTGGATCTGCAGCATGGCCCCGGTGAGGCCGGCGTTCGTGCCGGGCACGCCCACGATCGTCGTGTTGGCGGGGACCTTGAAAACGATGTTCTTGCCCTGCTTGGCCTGGGCGGCGGCACGCGCCTTCTCCTGGGTGCCGGAGGGCAGCTTGGAGCGGCCGTAGGTGGCCGGGTCGTAGGCCTTGAGGTAGGCCGACAGCGAGTAGCCGGTGCCGGAGGCGTAGTCGGCGCAGGACAGCTTTCTGCCGCTGTCGTCGGTGTTGGCGTCGATCATGCCGCTGATCTTGATGATGCGGGGCGTGGTGTCGGACGCCGAGCCCAGTGCCTTCACGAGCTGCGCGCGGGTGGAGACGGTGAAGGTGTGGGCGGCGTCGGCCTTCGTGCCACCGGTGGTGCCCGTGCCCGAGGACGCCCAGCCGTCCTTCGCGGCGAGCGTCTGGTGGTACAGGTCGACGGTCCCGGCGTTGGCGTTCATCACGAAGACGCCGGCGCCGGCGCCCGCGGCCACGGCGGCCGCGCAGACGACGGCGGCACGGCGGGAGCGGAGGGACCGGCGGTGGGAACGAGCAGCCACGGGGCTTCCTTACGGGGGAGGAGCGGGGTTACGTCCTCTCAGTGGCCGCCGGACGGCGAAGGGTTGCCGCGCACGGAGAATTTCTTCACCGGGAACCGACGGCCCCGGGGTCCCGGGCGCTGCCGTCGGGCGGGGAGGCGGTGGTCCCCCGTCCCGAGGAGGGGCCGGCCGTGTAACGCGCTCGCCACAGCAGCGGCCCGGGGAACGACGGGACCTTCTCCCGGGCCCCGCGCCTTGCGAGGATCATGCGGAGGCGGCCGAGACCCGGCCGTCACCGCTCACGTGGGGGGACCCGTCCATGGCACTCTTCGGCAACGCGCACACCGTCGACCCGGCCCAGGCGCAGCAGGACTACGCCCGTCTGCTGGGCCACGGCGAGCAGGTGCACGCCGCGTTCCTGCTGATCCGCGACACCATCCTGTTCACCGACCGCCGCCTGATCCTGGTCGACAAGCAGGGCATCACCGGCAAGAAGGTGGAGTACCACTCCATCCCCTACCGCAGCATCACCCACTTCGCGGTGGAGACCGCCGGCACCTTCGACCTCGACGCCGAACTGAAGATCTGGCTCTCGGGCTCCCAGGCCCCCATCCAGAAGACCTTCACCAAGGGCGTCGACATCTACGAGGTCCAGGCCATCCTCACCCAGTTCGTGGCGCGCTGACCCGACCGGGTGAATGCCTTACATATGCCCGGCGCATAGACCATGGGCGCGCCAGGCTTGCGCTCATGGTCACCGCAACACACGAGGCCTCCCAC
The DNA here is from genome assembly GCF_040302425.1 of Streptomyces sp. NPDC126497. Lineage (NCBI taxonomy): Bacteria > Bacillati > Actinomycetota > Actinomycetes > Kitasatosporales > Streptomycetaceae > Streptomyces > Streptomyces sp. NPDC126497. Next base: position 1,081 of record NZ_JBEORT010000134.1, on the reverse strand, counting down.
CAGCTCTTCCAGAAGCATCCGGAGGCCCTCACGCCCGTCTTCGAAGCACTGGGCCTGCCGCCGCCCGTGAAGACGGACTTCCGCGAACTCCCCACCGACGTCACCGAGATCCGTCCGGTGGAGCGTCGCGCGGACACGGTCCTGATGTTCGAGCCCGACATGGGTGAGCACTTCGTCCTGGCCGTGGAGGCCCAGACGAAGAAGGACCCGGACAAGGCCAGGAACTGGGCGTACTACGTCTCCTACCTGCACGCCAAGTACGACCTGCCCGTCCTGCTGGTCGTCGTCTGCCGGGACAGCTCCACGGCAACCTGGGCGGCGGGTCCCTTCACGTGCACCGTGGACGCGTGGACCACCCAGGTCACCCGCCCGTTCGTCCTGGGACCGCAGACGGTCCCCGAGGTCACCGACGAGACGACGGTGGCCCGGCAGCCTGCTCTGGCGGCGCTCTCGGCCATCGTGCACAGCCAGAGCAGGCGGTCCGCGGCCATACTGGAAGCGGTCGCCCGCGGACTCGTGTCCTTCGAGCCGGACGTCACGAAGTACTGGTTCGAGGTGGTGGAAGTCGGGCTGGAGTCCACTCCGGCCAGGGAGAACTGGAGGAAGCTGATGCAAGACGTCGTCACCCACTTCCCGGGGCACGGAACGCTCTTCGAGGAGAAGTTCCTGGAAGGGAAGGCCGAGAGCAAGGCCGAGGACATCCTGCGCGTACTCAATGTGCGCGGGCTCGCGATCCCGGACGAGGTCCGCGAGCGGGTCGCGGCCTGCACCGACCTCGACTCCCTCACCGCTTGGTTCGACCGCGCCCTGACGATCACCACCGCCGAAGACCTCTTCACCGAGGACCCGGCGGCATAGGTCCCGCACACGCCGAAGGGGCCCGGAACCGAACCGGATGCTGTTGGTTAATTCGGGCCTGGTCACTTCGCCCCGCCGCTATGCGGCGGGGCGAAGTGCTGTCAGGGGGCTGATGCGGGTACGGGCTCGGGGTGTGCTGGTGAGCCAGGCGTCGATGCGGATGAGGTTGACGGCGGCGCCGGTGAGCTGGTGCTGGAGGCTGGTCTTGGCCAGGCCGCGGTAG
>NZ_JBEORT010000133.1:0-16421 GCF_040302425.1 Streptomyces sp. NPDC126497 | reverse complement strand
CGGTGCCGCCGCCGGGCACGCCGAACGCGGGCGGCGCGGTGGCCTGGGCGGGCGGGGCGAAACCGGGCGCGGCCCCGCCGGACCCGGGCTGCTGCGGGGCGGCCGGCTCGTCCTCGGCCACCTCGCCGCCGAAGTTCCGCAGCAGCGCGTCGAGCCCGCCGTCGAATCCCTGGCCGACGGCGGCGAACCGCCACACGTCCTTGAAGTAGAAGTCGCCGAGCATCACGGCCCGCTCGGTGGAGAACTCCGAACCGTTGAACGGGTACCGGGCCACCTCCTCGCCGCCCGCGACGATGCGGATGTACCCGGGACCGATCTGCGACATCTGCCCGGCGCCGTCGAGGGTCGCCGTGAAGGACAGCTTCCTGATCTGCTGCGGGATCCGGTCCAGCGTCACGCGGAACGACTCGGTGTCACCTGCCTGGGCGCCCAGGAGCTGAACGGACTCCTCGGGGGACTTCGGCTGGTTGTAGAAGACGAAGTACCGGTCGTCGGAGAGCCGTTCGTCGGCGTCGAGGCCGAAGCAGCTGATGTCGAAGGTCAGCCCCGGACCGGAGATCTGCACGCCTACGTACAGATCCGTCCCCGCCGTGAGATCACTGATCCTGGCCTTGTGGCCGCGTTGGAATTCCCTGGCCATGCGTACGACCGTCCCCCATCCCGAGTGTGAGTGCGTCGCGCCAGGCTAACGGCAAACGCCGACACCGGATGAAGTCGGTACAGACCCGGTACAGAACGCGTGCGCGGGTCCACGGAGCGCCCGCTCCGGGTGGTGCTCAGGCGTCACGCGCACCCGGTACGTGCGGCAGCCGCTCGGCCGCCACCACCCCTTCGAGGTAGCCGCGGGCCCGCTCGGTCCTCGGATACGCCTCCAGCAGCCGCCAGAACCGGGGGCCGTGCCCGGGCACCAGCAGGTGCGCCAGCTCGTGGCAGAGGACGTAGTCGACGACGTACTCGGGCATGCCCTGCAGCCGGTGCGACAGGCGGATGCTCCCCTCGGACGGGGTGCACGAGCCCCAGCGCGTGTTCTGATTGGTCACCCAGCGCACCGAGGCGGGTCGGGCCCGCCCGCCGAAGTACTGCTCGGACAGCCGCCGGGCGCGCTCGGCCAGCTCCGTGTCCCCGAGCGTCCGCCTGCTCTCCTGCGCGGCCAGCTTGTCGAGCATGACGGTCACCCAGCGCTGCTCCTCCGCCTCGGACATCCGGGCGGGGATGAGCACGACGGTGCGGTCGCCCTCGCGGTACGCGGAGACCGTCCTGCGGCGGCGGGCGCTCCTGCGGACCTCGATCGCGCTCGCCCGTGAGCCGTTCGTCGGCTGGCTCGTCGTGCTGCGCTGTGGCGTTCCGGCGCGGTGCAGTGGGTCGGCGGGCACGCCCCGACGGTACCCGCTGCGCACGGGGAAGTCCTGGCTCCGGGATGGTTCCGCACCGATCCCCCCACCGAGCGCCGGATTTGTACGATGAATCCCTCCGCCTGTGGACAACTTTCGGCGGCCCTCGCCCCCTCCCGGCATGCTGGCACGGTCGGACGAGCCACGAGGAGCTCGCCCGCCCCATGGGGACGATCCAGTACGTACGGGGGTCTGTCGTGCATCCGATGGTCAAGCCCGCGCTCCGGCGCGGATGGCGTGATCGCAACACCGTGCAGTTCGGGATGACACCGGCGCACGCGCTGACACTGGGCCCGGTGGACACCGCCACGGGCAGCTTCCTCGACCTGCTCGACGGCACGCGCGGGCTGGAGCTCCTGCGGGAGGAGGCGCGGCGCATGGATCTGTCCGAGGGCCATGTGGACCGGCTGGTACGACGGCTGTCACGGGCCGGGCTGCTGGACGACTCGCGGGGCGGAGGACCGGCCGCCGAGGCCCTGCGGGAGAAGCCGGAGGTCCTCGACCGGCTCCGTCCGGACCTGGCGTCCCTCGCCCTGACCACCTCCGAACCGGGCGGTCCGCTCCGCCGGCTGGCGGCGCGCCGCAGTATGCGGGTGCAGGTGAGGGGCGCGGGCCGGGTGGGCTCCGCCGTCGCGGCACTGCTGTCGGGGGCCGGAGTGGGCGACGTCGACGTGCGCGACGTCGGGCGGGTCGAACCGTGGGACGTCGCCCCGGGCGGGCTGCCCGCCGAGGCCGTCGGCGACCGCAGGGACGAGGCGGCCCGCCGTCTGGTGCGCCGGGCCGCCCCGGACCGCCCGCCGCGCCGGACCGCCCGGCCCCCGTTCGAAGAGGGCGACCCCGGCTTCGGTCTGGTGATCCTCGCCCCGCGGGACGACGTCGCCGTGCACGCGCCCGACCCGGCGACCGCCGAGGCCCTCGTGTCCTCGGGCACACCCCATCTCTACGCCGGTGTCGTGGAGGGAACCGGTGTGGTCGGCCCGCTCGTCCTGCCCGGGGCGACGAGCTGTGCGGGCTGTCTCCAGCAGGACCGCACCGACCGGGACCCGGCCTGGCCGCGCCTGGCGGTCCAGTGGCGTTCCGGCCGGCAGCGCCGGGTGGGCGCCTGCGACCTGACACTGGCCACGACGGTGGCCGCCCTGGCGGCCGCCCACGCGCTCGCTCTCCTGGACGGCCGGACCCCGTCCAGCGCCGACGCGCGCTGGGAGATCTCCCTCCCCGCTCTGCACTGGTACGCGCGTCCGGTCCCGCCGCACCCGCTCTGTCCGTGCGGGGCCGCTCGCGGCGGCCCGGAAAAAGGTAAGGGAGAACACACCCCCGGGGACGGGGGGTCGCACGAGACAATGGCCGTGCACGGGCCGTCGGAGGAGTGGCGCCGCAAGGCGCACGCGAAGCGGCCGGCAGCAACTTGGAGGGCGCATGTCTGATCTTCCCCGCAAGGCGGTCACCCGGACCGCCAAGCTGGCCGCGCTCCCGCTCGGCTTCGCCGGGCGGGCGACCTGGGGGCTCGGCAAGCGGATCGTGGGCGAGTCCGCGGAGCTCGTCGGCCGCGAGCTCCAGCAGCGCACCGCCGAGCAGCTCTTCAAGGTGCTCGGCGAGCTCAAGGGCGGCGCGATGAAGTTCGGCCAGGCCCTGTCGGTCTTCGAGTCGGCCCTGCCGGAGGAGGTCGCCGGTCCCTACCGGGCGGCACTGACCAAGCTGCAGGAGGCGGCCCCGCCGATGCCGACCCGTACCGTTCACGCGGTGCTGGAGGAGCGGCTGGGCGACGGCTGGCAGGAACTCTTCCTGGAGTTCGAGGACAAGCCGTCCGCCGCGGCCTCGATCGGTCAGGTGCACCGGGCGGTGTGGCACGACGGCCGCGAGGTGGCGGTCAAGGTCCAGTATCCGGGCGCCGGCGAGGCCCTGCTGTCCGACCTGAACCAGCTGAGCCGCTTCGCCCGCCTGCTGGGCCCGCTCATCCCCGGCATGGACGTCAAGCCGCTGATCACGGAGCTCAAGGACCGGGTCTCCGAAGAGCTCGACTACGGTCTGGAGGCCCAGGCCCAGCAGGCCCACGCCGAGGAGTTCAGCGGTGATCCCGACGTGGTCGTGCCGCATGTGGTCCACCAGTGCGAGCAGGTGCTGGTCACCGAGTGGATGGACGGCACACCGCTGTCGGAGGTCATCTCGGAGGGCACCGAGGCACAGCGCGACCGGGCCGGCCAGCTCCTGGCCCGCTTCCTGTTCTCCGGCCCCGCCCGCACCGGTCTGCTGCACGCCGACCCGCATCCCGGCAACTTCCGTCTGCTGCCCGGTGGTCCGCGGGGCGAGGACGACTGGCGCCTGGGAGTCCTGGACTTCGGCACCGTCGACCGGCTCCCGGGCGGACTGCCCGAGCCCATCGGGGAGGCCCTGCGGATGACGCTGGACGGCGAGGCGGAGGCCGTCTACGAGATGCTCCGCGCCGAGGGCTTCGTCAGGGACTCGATCGAGCTGGACCCCGACGCCGTCCTCGACTACCTGCTGCCGATCATCGAACCGGCCCGGGCGGACGAGTTCACCTTCAGCCGCGGCTGGATGCGCAGCCAGGCGACCCGGATAGCCGACCCCCGCTCCCCCGCCTCCCAGCTGGCCAAGCAGCTCAACCTTCCCCCGGCCTACCTCCTGATCCACCGGGTGACCCTGAGCACGATCGGTGTGCTCTGCCAGCTGGGAGCGACGGTGCGGCTGCGGGAGGAACTGGAGGAGTGGCTGCCGGGCTTCCTCCCGGAGGAACCGGCGGAGGAACCGGCCGCCCCGGCGTGACGGGCGAGGCGGGCGCTCCGGGCACGGCGGACGCCGGCCGCCGTCACCACCACGGCGGGTCCAGGCGTCCCTCGATCGCCCGCAGGTGATCGCGGGAACACCTCTCGCAGGAGTGACGGCGGGCACCGTTCTCCACGGAGAAGGTCCAGGTCGGCTGCGGCCCCTCGGCCCGGGCTCCGCAGCGGGCACACGCCGGCGGCTCCGGTTCCGCCGCGCGGCCCTCGTCGTCACCGCCACCGGGACGACCCGTCACCCGGCGACGACAACGCCGTTCCCGACGGCCCGCCCCGCACAGCGCGCCGCGGGGGCCGGTCCGTTCGCACGGACCCGCCCCCGCGGGAAGAGCCGGGCCCCCGGCCGGGGGCCACCGCTTCAGGTGGGATCGGTCACTGCATGACCGCCATGGCGAGCGCGCGGCGGGCGCGCCGTGAGGCACGCTCGGCCCGGCGCTGCATCCGGCGCGCGGTCACCAGGCGTACGGCCCGGCGCTCCTGTTGCGCCTCCTGCAGTCGCTCGTGCATATGCGCACGGGCCAGGGCTTCTGGGATGAGTTGCATCTCTCGGGTCCTGTTCTGACGCGAGTCGTTCGCGCCGCTGGTGGTGAAGTCTTCGGTCGCGGAGCCTGCGGGCTCCTGAGCGGACGGCATCATCGGGGCCTGCTTCTGGGGGTCGTGCGTGAGGGGGCGATCGATCGTTCCTGGGGTGTTCATGCCGTGACCGGGTTCTTGCGCGGGCGGCCACGCGGCCGCTTGCGGGCGACGACGACTCCCTGGACGAACAGCTCGCCGCCCCAGACGCCCCAGGGCTCACGCCGCTCCCTGGCGCCGGCGAGGCAGGCCTCGACCAGCGGGCAGGTGCGGCAGAGGGACTTGGCGTACTCGACGTCCGCCGGCGACTCGGCGAAGAAGACCTCCGGGTCGTAGGAGCGGCACGGGACGGGCACGCCGAGGTTCTCGATGGCGTCGTCGAGCGCGGTGAGCGCGGTGAGCGGAGTCAAGGTCGGGTCCTCCGTGGAGCCGGGCTTGGGGATCGTGTCGGAAGGCGGTACGGACGGGGCGTGCGCTTCGAGTTGCACGGTTCGTCTTCCTCGTCTGGTCGTTTCCGGCCTGTGGGCCGGGTGGCGGCTGGTACCGGGCTCTTTGCTGGTCCCGAGGCGCTTCGTTCTCCCCGTTCGGAGAAAACAGAAGGGCCGCGGATCCCGGATGGGGTTCCGCGGCCCTGAAGGCGCCGGCCTGATCGAATCAGGCTGGATCACTCCAGGGTTCTGGCCCACGGAAGGCCCACATCAGGTGGTGCTGCGTCGTCTGCTTCCGGAATCCGGCACCGGCTGCCGCAAAGGCATAGGCCTTCGCCTGTGCCACTACCGCTTCCAGTGCCTTGGTCGGTCGCTCATCGCGCTCACGGACGGCAGGAGCCGCGGGAGCAAGGGAGGACGCCAGGTGTGCGGCACGAATGCCGGACAGACCGGTGCCCTGGTTCGAGGCGCCGAGCATGCACAGGGAGACGGCCGAGCGATCGGTCAGTTTGACGGCGGAGCTGATGTTGATGCTGATCACTGGACTCGCCTCCTCTCGGCGTCTGGGGGACTGGGGTGAACCGGTCCGCGGATATACAAGTACAGCACGGGATCAAGGCCTTGGAGAAGGCCGCCGTCCCCGTGCCTAAGAACCTATGGGGATTGCCGGGGCATGCGCAAACTATTTTTCCGACGAGTTCTGATCAGTCCTGATCCCGGTCCTCGTCGATGTCGCGGCCTGCGCAGATGGCCAGGACATCGGCTCCGTAGCGGCCCAGCTTGCGCATCCCCACCCCGGGGATCGTGGCCAGTGCGTGCGCGTCGTCGGGGACCGCCTCGGCGATGGCCATCAGCGTCTTGTCGGTGAAGACGCAGAAGGCCGGCTGCCCGCTGCGCCGCGCCTGCCCGGCGCGCCACTCACGGAGCCGTTCGTACAGCCCCTCGTCCATGTCGGTGGGGCAGTCCTCGCAGCGCATCAGCTTCATCTCGCCCGCGTCGGTCAGCGTGCGGCCGCACACCCGGCAGCGGGCGGGGCTGCGCCGTCTGCGCCTCGGCTCCGGGCCGGCCGGGGCGGACGCCGCCCCGAACGAGCCGCGCTCCACACCTCCCGCGCCGACCGCTCCGCCCCGGCCCGCGGTGGCGTTCGAGCCGGGGCGCAGTCCGTCCAGGAAGCGGCTGGGGCGACGATTCGGCCGGCTGCCGGGTGACCGGGCCAGCGCCCAGGAGAGGTGGAGCCGCTCGCGGGCGCGGGTGACACCGACGTAGAGGAGACGGCGCTCCTCCTCGATCTGCTCGTCGGTCTTCGCGTAGGTGATCGGCATCATGCCCTCGGCGACACCGACCAGGAAGACGACGTCCCACTCCAGCCCCTTGGCCGAGTGCAGCGAGGCGAGGGTGACGCCCTGCACGGTCGGGGCGTGCTGGGCGCCGGCCCGCTCGTCGAGTTCGGCGACGAGGTCGGCGAGCGTGACGGCGGGCCTGGCCGCGGCGAAGTCCTGGGCGAGATGCACCAGGGCGGCCAGCGACTCCCAGCGCTCCCGGACCGCCCCCGAACCGGCCGGCGGCCGTGCGGTCCACCCCTCGCCCGAGAGCACGGCACGCACCTGGGAGGGCAGGTCGGGGGTGTCGTCCAGGAGGGCGTCGTTGCCGCCGAAGCGGGCCGCGGCGCGCAGGGCGATGATCGCCTTGCGCACCTCGGGCCGGTCGAAGAACCGCTCGGCCCCGCGCAGTTGGTAGGGCACCCCGACATCGGCGAGGGCCTGCTCGTAGGTCTCGGACTGGGCGTTCGTCCGGAACAGGACGGCGATCTCGCTCGCCGGGACCCCCGCGTCGATCAGCTCGCGGATGCGGTGGGCGGCACCCTCCGCCTCGGCGGGTTCGTCGGTGTACTCGGTGAAGACCGGCTCGCTCCCCGCGGGACGCTGGGAGACCAGTTCCAGCCGGTGCTCGGCGGCGCGGCCGCGGGCCTGGGCGAGCAGGCCGTTCGCCAGGTGGACGACCTGGGGGGTCGAACGGTAGTCGCGGACCAGTTTGACGACGGTGGCCCCGGGGTGGCGGATGCGGAAGTCGAGCAGGTGGTCGGGGGTCGCGCCGGTGAACGAGTAGATCGTCTGGCTCGCGTCACCGACCACGCACAGGTTCTCCCGCTCGCCGAGCCACAGCTCCAGCAGGCGCTGCTGGAGCGGGCTGACGTCCTGGTACTCGTCGACGACGAAGTGCTGGTACTGGGCGCGGACCTGCTCGGCGATGTCGTGCCGGTCCTGCAGGACGGCGACGGTCAGCAGCAGCACGTCCTCGAAGTCGATGACGACGCGCTCGCGCTTGAGGTCCTCGTAGGCGGAGTACAGCTGGGCGATCTCGGCGGGGTCGCGGGGGACCTCCCGGCCGGCCTTGGCGGCGGCGGCCGCGTAGTCGGCCGGGACGGTCTGGGTGACCTTGGACCATTCGATCTCCGCGGTGACGTCCCGCAGCTCGCCCCGGTCCAGTCGGATCCGGCAGGCGGCGGCGGCGTCGGCGACCAGCTGGATCTTGCGGTCGACGAGCCGGGGCAGGGAGCCACCGATCGCTTTCGGCCAGAAGTACTGGAGCTGGCGCAGCGCCGCGGAGTGGAAGGTGCGTGCCTGGACGCCGACGGCGCCGAGCTGGCGCAGCCGGCCGCGCATCTCCCCGGCGGCACGGTTGGTGAAGGTGACGGCGAGCACGCTGGTGGGCTGGAGGATCCCGGCCCGCACCCCGTAGGCGATCCGGTGGGTGATCGCCCGGGTCTTGCCGGTGCCGGCGCCCGCCAGCACGCACACCGGGCCCTGCAGGGCGGTGGCCACGGCGCGCTGTTCGGGGTCGAGCCCTTCGAGCACCGCGTCGGCCGAGTCCGGTACCTGTGGGAAGAGGGTGGAGTGCGTTGCTGCTGTCACACAGCCATGCTGCCAGGTCGCCGGAGACGGGTGAGCAGGTTGTCCACAGGGAGGCCCTCGCAGTCGTACTTATACGGCGGGCATCGCATGAGGGCTGGTGCGGCAGGTGTCACGCGGGGGCCGTGCGGCACACCCGGTGGGAATGCCGGCGTTCCCCCGTGTGTTCCTCCCACGACGAGGACTTCCCCGAGCCGCCGAAGGAGCGCGAGAGGCATGCAGGGCACTGTGACGATGTACAGCACCACGTGGTGTGGCTACTGCCGCCGGCTGAAGAGCCAGCTGGACCGTGAGGGCATCGCGTACACCGAGATCAACATCGAGCAGGACCCGGAGTCCGCGGCCTTCGTGGAGAAGGCGAACGGCGGAAACCAGACGGTGCCCACCGTGCGCGTGGTTCCCGCCACCGGTGACGGCGAGGTCGTGATGACGAACCCGAGCCTCGCCCAGGTGAAGCAGGCTCTCGCGGTCTGACGCTCCCGGCGTCGCGCCCCCTCCGGTCGAGGTCACCGGAGGGGGCCGACTCGTACCCGGGTGCGGGGAGGGCGGAACCGGCCGGATTCGAACCGGCGTCCTCGCGGTTGTGGAGACCGCGCGCGACGACCCCTGCGCTACGGCCCCGCCCGGACCGGCAGCGTAGCCGGTGCACCGGACGGGGTCCCGGCGGTTCGACGCCGGAACCCCGTCGGGGCGTCGGGCGCCGCGTCAGAAGGCGGTGCGGGTCGGCAGGTCCTTGCCGTACCAGCGCTCGATCAGGCGGGCCGCGATCGAGATGCCGTAGGGCGGGAGCATCTCGCCGGACTCGAAGGCGGCGCCGAGCTCCTCCCGGGAGAACCAGCGGGCCTCGTGGATCTCGTCGCCGTCGACGGCGATCTCGGTCGAGGTGGCGCGGGCGGTAAAGCCCAGCATGAGGCTGGACGGGAAGGGCCAGGGCTGGCTGGCGACGTACTCGACCTCACCGATGCCGATGCCGACCTCCTCGTGGACCTCGCGGCGCACCGCCTGCTCGATGGACTCCCCGGGCTCGACGAATCCGGCGAGCGTGGAGAAGCGGCCCTCGGGCCAGTGGACCTGGCGTCCGAGCAGGATGCGGTCCTGCTCGTCGATCACGGCCATGATCACCGCGGGGTCGGTGCGCGGGTAGTGCTCGGCGCCGCAGGCGGGACAGCGGCGGATGTGGCCGGCGGCGGCGATGACGGTGCGCTCGCCGCAACGGGAGCAGAAGCGGTGCAGCCGCTGCCAGTTCTCCAGGGCGACCGCGTGCACCATCAGGCCGGCCTCGCGCGGTGACAGCAGCAGTCCCGCCTCGCGCAGGCCCGCCGGGCGGGCGGAGTCGTCCATGCGGCCGGGCAGGGAGTCCTTCTGGAGGGCGAAGTAGCTGACGCCGTCCTCGTCGTTGCCCAGGAAGTAGCGGTGGGCCTCGGTGAGCGGGGCCTCGAAGGACGGGGTCATGACGAGTTCGGTGCGCCCGTCCGCCGTCTCGTCGATGAGGACCTGGCCGCCGGAGACCACGAAGCAGCGGGTCGAGGGATGGCTCCACGCCGCCGCGAGCCATGCCTCGTCGAGCCGGTGGTGGGCGGCGCGGTCGATGCCGCTCGGGGCGGTGAGCGAGATGGGACGGTCGGCGGTGTGGTCGGTCCAGGTGGTCACGGGTGGTTACAACTCCCCCGGTGGAACGGATTGGGTCGGCGGGCGGTTCGGCGGGAGGGACCGGGTCCTGCGGGGCGCGGCGGCGGGTCCCTTCCAGTGTGCCCCGCGCGGGCGTCCGGTTCGGACGGCGTGGGAGGTCAGGGGGCGTGCCGCCAGTGCTCGGCGAGATCGCCCCACAGGTACGCGCTGGTCTCGACGCCCTTGAGGAGCAGGTCCAGTTCGACCTTCTCGTTGGGGGCGTGCCAGCCGTCGGACGGGACGGAGATGCCGAGGAACAGCACCGGTGCGCCGAGGACGTCCCGGAGGTCGGCGGCCGGTCCGGAGCCGCCCTCGCGCGTGAACAGGACGGGCTTGTCGAAGGCGCGGCCCATCGCGCGGACCACGGACCGCAGGGCCGGGTGGTCCAGCGGCGTCAGGCAGGGGCGGGTGGCGGGGCTGAAGGAGATCTCGTGACGGATGCCGTCGGGCAGCTGTCCGGGCACCCAGTCACCGACCACCGCGCGCACGTGCTCGGGGTCCTGGCCGGCGACGAGCCGGAAGGACAGCTTCACCATGGCGGAGGACGGGATGATCGTCTTGCTGCCGGGGCCCTGGTAGCCGCCGCCGATGCCGTTGACCTCGGCGGTGGGGCGGGCCCAGATGCGCTCCAGGGTGCTGTATCCGGCTTCGCCTCGGGTTCCGTGGGACTTGGCCGCGCGCAGCCACCGCTCCTCGTCGAAGGGCAGCTCGGCGAAGAGCTCGCGCTCGCGCTCGGTGAGCTCGACGACACCGTCGTAGAAGCCGGGGATCGCCACGCGCGCGTGCTCGTCGTGCAGGGCGGCCACCAGGCGGGCGGCGGCGGTGGCCGGGTTGGGCACCGCGCCGCCGAAGGAGCCGGAGTGGATGTCCTGGTCGGGTCCGTACAGCCGGATCTCGCACTCGGCCAGGCCGCGCATGCCGGTGCACACGGTGGGGGTGTCCTCCGACCACATGCCGGTGTCGGAGACGATCACGGCGTCGGCGGTGAGCCGGTCCGCGTGCTGTTCGACGAGTGCGCGGAAGTGCGGGGAGCCGGATTCCTCCTCGCCCTCGATCAGCAGTTTCAGGTGGACGGCCGGGGTGGTGCGGCCGGTGGCGGCGAGGTGGGCCCGGACGCCGAGGGTGTGGAAGAACACCTGGCCCTTGTCGTCGGCCGCGCCGCGCGCGTAGAGGCGGCCGTCCCGGACGACGGGTTCGAAGGGCTCGCTGTCCCAGCCGTCCTCGCGGGCCGCGGGCTGTACGTCGTGGTGGCCGTAGACCAGCACGGTGGGCGCCCCGGGGTCGGCGCAGGGCCATTCGGCGTAGACGGCCGGGGCGCCGGGAGTGGGCCAGACCTCGGCGATCGGGAAGCCGGTCTCCTCGAGCCGGGCGGCGAGCCAGTCGGCGCTGCGGCGCACGTCGGGCGCGTGGTCGGGCTGGGCCGAGACGGACGGGATGCGCAACCACTCGGTGAGGTCGTCGAGGAAGGCGACGCGGTGCTGCGCGATGTACGTACGGACGGCGCTGACGGCAGTGTCAACGGGCTGGCTCATGTCCTCGAGCCTATCGGCCCGCGCCGGTGTCCTCGGAGTGCGGTATCTCACCGGGCGGCTCCCCGAGCAGCAGCCGCTCCAGCTCCGCGCGGCCGGGCAGGGCCTCGGGGCGGACGACCTCACCGGTGCGTACGTACAGGAACGCCGCCGTGACGGCCTCCAGGGGGACGCCCTGCCGTTCGGCCCAGGCGAGCCGGTAGACGGCGAGCTGGAGCGGGTCGGCGCCGCGGTCGCGGCCGGTCTTCCAGTCGACGATCTCGTACGTCGTCCCGTCCGCGCCGTCCTCCTTGTAGACGGCGTCGATGCGTCCGCGGACGACGCGGCCGGCGATCGACAGCTGGAAGGGGGCTTCCACCCGGTGGGGGGTGCGGTGGGCGTACTCGGTGCGTTCGAACGCCTCCTTGAGGAATTCCAGGTCGCGTTCGTCGGCGATCTCGGCGTCACTGCCGGGCAGCTCGTCCGGGTCGAGCATGGGCAGGGTCAGTTCCTCGAAGCGCGCCTCGACCCAGGCGTGGAAGCGGGTGCCGCGGCGGGCGGCGGGCTGCGGCGGGCGCGGCATGGGCCTGGCCAGTTCCCGGGCGAAGCCGTCCGGATCGGCGGCCAGGCTCAGCAGCTCGGAGGCGGTCAGCGAGGCGGGCAGCCGCACCTCGGTGACGCTTGCGCGGGTGCGCAGGAGCTCTCCGGCCAGGGCGTCGAGGTCGCGGTCCCAGGAGGCGACGGTGCGGGCCTCCTCGGGGGTGAGACGGGGGCGCCGCGGGCGGGCCGGCTCCGCGGCGCGGGGGTGCCCGTCGGGTTCCGGGGCCGTCGCCTGGTGCGGGACGGTGGGGCGGTCGGTGCCCCAGGAGTCCCAGTCGTCCGGGCCGGCGCCGGCGAAGGGGTCGTCCTCCTCGGGGAGGGGGTCCTCGTCGTCGGGCGGTGGCGGCCAGTCCGGATCGTCGTGGACGTCGGGGTCGTGCACCGCCGTGGCGGGTCCGTCCGGGTGGCCGGCGAGGCGGTCGAGGTGGGCGAGGACGGTCTCGGCGGCCGCGCGGCGGCGGGCGAGGGCGGCGTCGTCGAGGGGCAGGGGCCACACCTGGTCGTCGCCGGCCCGGTGCAGGGCGGGGTTCTCCTCGTCCTCGGCGGGCTCGTCCGCCCACGCCTCGATCTCGCCGTACCCGGCGGCGCAGTGCTCGTAGAGGGCGTGCAGGAACTCGGAGGGGCCGCGCGGCTTCTTCTGGCTGGGCCCCCACCAGTGGCCGGAGCCGAGCAGCAGGGAGCGGGGCCGGGTGAAGGTGACGTAGCCGAGGCGGAGTTCCTCGGTGTGCTGGTGGTCCTTCATGGCCTCGTGGAAGGCCTTGAGTCCCCGGGAGTCCCAGGACTCGACGTCGGGCAGGGTGTCGGCGTCGCCGCGCAGCGCGTGCGGCAGCACCTTGCCCTGCGCGGTCCACTTCTCGCGGCCCTGGCTGCTGGGGAAGGTGCCGGTGACCAGGCCGGGGACGGCGACGACGTCCCATTCGAGGCCCTTGGACTTGTGCGCGGTGAGCACCTTGACGGTGTTCTCGCCGCCGGGCAGCGCGTTGTCGAGGCCTTTTTCGTACTGGGCCGCGGTGCGCAGGAAGCCGAGGAAGGCGAGCAGCGTGGCCTCGTTGTCGCCGGCGGCGAAGGAGGCGGCGATGTCGAGGAAGTTGGAGAGGGTCTCGCGCCGACGGGCGGCCAGGGCGTGCGGGGACGCGGAGAGTTCGACCTCCAGGCCGGTGACGGCGAGCACGCGGTGCAGGACGTCCATGAGGGGGTCGGCCAGCGAGCGGCGCAGGTCGCGCAGTTCGGCGGCCAGGCGGGCGAAGCGCACCCGCGCGTCCGGTGAGAAGGGCAGGCCGTCGTCGTCGCCGCGGCCGTCCAGGGGTGTCTCCAGGAACGTGTCGAGGGCGTCGGCGAGCGAGATCACCTCGGCCGGGTCGACGCCCTCGACGGCTTCGGCGAGCCGCCGGTCGGGGTCGTCGTCGCCGTCCACGCGCGCGTGGGAGACGAGCCGTCGTGCCCGGCGTCCCAGCAGCGCGAGGTCGCGGGGCCCGATGCGCCAGCGCGGGCCGGTCAGCAGCCGTACCAGGGAGGCGTTGGCGCCGGGGTCCTGGAGGACCTCGCAGACGGCGACCAGGTCGGCGATCTCGGGCAGGTGCAGCAGCCCGGACAGGCCGACGACCTCGACGGGGACGTCCCGGGCGACCAGGGCGCCCTGGATCTCGGCGAAGTCCGACGCCGTGCGGCACAGGACGGCGATCTCGCCGGGCGCCCTGCCGGTGCCCACCAGGTGGGCGACGGAGTCGGCGATCCAGTCGATCTCCTCCGCGTGGGTGCGCAGCAGGGCGCAGCGGACGGTGCCGTCGCGCTCGGCCCCGGGGGCCGGGCGGAGGGCCTCCACGCCCGCGTGCAGGGCGCGCAGCGGCTCGGCGAGGCCGTTGGCGAGGTCCAGCAGGCGGCCGCCGCTGCGGCGGTTCTCGCTGAGCGACCGGCGGGTGGCGGGGCGGCCGTCGGCGTGGGCGAAGTGCTCGGGGAAGTCGTCGAGGTTGGCGACGGAGGCGCCGCGCCAGCCGTAGATCGCCTGGCACGGGTCGCCGACGGCGGTCACCGGGTGGCCGGTGCCGCCGCCGAACAGTCCGGCCAGCAGGACGCGCTGGGCGACGGAGGTGTCCTGGTACTCGTCGAGGAGGACCACGCGGAACTCGTCGCGCAGGAGGCGCCCCACCTCGGGGAGGGCGGCGAGCCGCGCGGACAGGGCGATCTGGTCGCCGAAGTCGAGCAGGTCACGCTCGCGTTTGGCGGCCCGGTAGCGCAGCACCAGGTCGGCGAGTTCGCGACGCGCGGCGGCCGCCTCGGGGACCTTGCGCAGGTCGGCGTTGCCGAGCTTGGTGTTCTCCAGGGTGCGCAGCAGCTCGGCGTCGTGGGCGCGCAGGTCCTCGGGGCGTACGAGGTGTTCGGCGAGCTCTCCGTCGAGGGTGAGGAGGTCGCCGACGAGGTCGGGGAAGGAGCGGGTGAGCGCCGGGTAGAGGCCGGGGGCCTCGCGCAGGACGCGCGCGGCAAGCTGGTAGCGGGTGGCGTCGGCGAGCAGCCGGGAGGCCGGTTCGAGGCCGATGCGCAGGCCGTGGTCGGTCAGCAGGCGGCCCGCGAAGGCGTGGTACGTGGAGATCACCGGCTCGCCCGGGGGGTTGTCCGGGTCGATGACGTCGGGATCGGTGACGCCTGCCTTGACCAGTGCCTTGCGGACGCGTTCGGCGAGTTCGGCGGCGGCCTTGTTGGTGAAGGTGAGGCCGAGTACCTGTTCGGGGGCCACCTGGCCGGTGCCGACCAGCCACACCACGCGCGCCGCCATCACCGTCGTCTTGCCCGACCCGGCTCCGGCCACGATCACCTGCGGGGCGGGCGGCGCGGTGATGCAGGCCGTCTGCTCCGGGGTGAACGGGATGCCGAGGAGCTCCTTGAGCTGATCGGGACCGGTGATACGCGCGGGCACACACAGAATCTAGCGGCGGGCACCGACAGCGGAGGCCGACCGACCCCCTCGGGAGTGAAGAACCGCAGGTCGGCAGGGATGGTGCGATGCGTCACGCCCGTCGGTGACGCGCCACGCCCGTCACTCGACCACGTGCCGCCCCTCGGGCCGGGCGCTGCAGGAGGCGCGGAACGCGCAGTGGGCGCAGTGCTGGCCCGCGGTCGGGGTGAACCGTTCGTCGAGGACCTTGCCGGCGGCCGTGGCCAGCAGATCGCCGACCCACTCCCCTTCCGGCGGCGCCTGGGCCTGCACCTTGGGCAGGGTCTCGCCGCCGTCCCGTTTCGCGGCGCCCTGGCGCAGCTGGACGAGCTCGGCGCCGCCCGGTTCGGGGCGCGTCCCGCCGAAGACCTCGTCGACGGCGCCCTCGGCGACGGCGAGCTGGTAGACCGCGAGCTGGGGGTGGCGCTCCACCTCCTTGGCGCTGGGCGCCTGTTTGCCGGTCTTGAAGTCGACGACGTACGCGCGTCCCTCGCCGTCGGTCTCGACGCGGTCCATCTGGCCGCGGATGCTCACCTGGTAGTCGCCCGCCTCGAGGGTGACGTCGAAGTCGTGCTCACTGGCCACCGGGGTGCGCCCGGCGCGGTCCATGACGTGCCACTTGAGGAAGCGTTCGAGCGCCACGCGCGCGTTCTCCTTCTCCTGCGCCGACTTCCACGGCGCGTCGAAGGCGAGCGCGTTCCAGACGGAGTCGAGGCGCTCCATGAGGACGGCGAGATCGGCCGGGGTGTGCCCGGAGGCCACCTCGTCGGCGAGGACGTGCACCACGTTGCCGAAGCCCTGGGCGACGGTGGCGGGCGCGTCGGCCTTCACCTCACGGCCCAGGAACCACTGCAGGGCGCAGGTGTTGGCGAGCTGGTCGAGGGCGCTGCCGGAGAGCACGACGGGCCGGTCGCGGTCGCGCAGGGGCACCTTGCTCCGTGTGGGTTCGAACATGCCCCACCAGCGGTACGGGTGCGCGGACGGCACCAGGGGGCGGCCGTCCTCGTCGGCGAGCGCGGCGAGCCGGGCCAGCCGCTGGGCGGCGGCCTCGCGGAGGGTGTCGGAGACCCGTGGGTCGACCGTCGTGGCGCGCAGTTCGGCGACGAGCGCGGCGACGGACAGGGGACGGCGGGGGCGTCCGGTGACGTCCTGGGGCTCGACGCCGAGTTCCGTCAGGAAGCGGGAGGGCTGGTCGCCGTCGTCGGCGGGCGCCTTCACGGCCGTCACGACGAGACGTTCACGCGCGCGCGTGGCCGCGACGTAGAACAGGCGGCGTTCCTCGGCGAGCAGCGCGCCGGGTGTGAGGGGTTCGGCGAGTCCGTCGCGGCCGATGCGGTCGGCTTCCAGCAGCGAGCCGCGGCGGCGCAGGTCCGGCCAGAGGCCCTCCTGGACCCCGGCCACGACGACCAGGCGCCATTCCAGGCCCTTGGAGCGGTGCGCGGTCATCAGGCGCACGGCGTCGGGGCGGGCGGCGCGCCGGGTGAGGGTGTCGGCGGCGATGTCCTCGGCCTCGATCTCCTCCAGGCGCACCGTCAGCGCAGTGGTCGCCACCCCCACCGTGGTCTCGGTCGGCCCGTAATGGTTGAACACCACCCGCTCACCGGCCGCAGCCTCACCCGT
>NZ_JBEORT010000132.1:0-16470 GCF_040302425.1 Streptomyces sp. NPDC126497 | reverse complement strand
GTGTTAATTTTAAATTGGTACAAGCTGACAATTCGTTAAATGAGGTGGTAGTTACCGCTTTAGACGCCTCCCGGCTCGACGGAGCCCTGCCCCGGCACTCCCCCGTGGGCCTCCGGCCCGGGGACGTACGCCATGGCGGGCACACCGGCGCCGGCGCCGCCCGCGGAGAAGTTCACCCCGCGCTCGATCCGGTCCAGCCGGGCCATGACCGAGCGCTCGTCGCCGTACGCGGCGGGCAGCAGCACGCGCGCGCAGATCAGTTCGAGCTGGAGGCGCGGCGAGTTGGCGCCGCGCATCTCGGTGAGCCCCTCGTTGACCAGGTCGGCGGCGCGGCTCAGCTCGGCGGCCCCGAAGGTCCCGGCCTGGGCCTGCATCCGCTCGATGACGTCGACGGGGGCGTCGATGAGCCCCTTCTCGGCGGCGTCGGGAACGGCGGCGAGGATGACGAGGTCCCGCAACCGCTCCAGCAGGTCCGCGACGAACCGGCGCGGATCGTTGCCGCCCTCGATCACCCGGTCGACGACCTCGAAGGCGGCGGCGCCGTCCCCGGTCGCGAAGGCCTCGACGACGGAGTCGAGCAGCGAGCCCTCCGTGTATCCCAGCAGGGAGGTGGCCATGGCGTACGTCACGCCGTCCTCGCCCGCGCTGGCGAGGAGCTGGTCCATGACCGACATCGAGTCACGCACGGACCCCGCACCGGCCCGCACCACCAGCGGCAGCACGCCCTCCTCGACGGGGATGTCCTCCTTGCCGCACACCTCGCCGAGGTAGTCCCGCAGGGTGCCGGGCGGCACCAGCCGGAACGGGTAGTGGTGCGTACGCGACCGGATGGTCCCGATGACCTTCTCGGGCTCGGTGGTCGCGAAGATGAACTTCAGGTGCTCCGGGGGCTCCTCGACCACCTTGAGCAGGGCGTTGAAGCCCTGCGTGGTGACCATGTGGGCCTCGTCGATGATGTAGATCTTGTACCGGCTGCCCGCCGGCCCGAAGAAGGCCTTCTCGCGCAGGTCACGGGCGTCGTCCACGCCACCGTGGGAAGCGGCGTCGATCTCGATGACGTCGATCGACCCCGGCCCGTTGCGCGCGAGGTCCCGGCAGGACTGGCACTCCCCGCACGGCGTCGGGGTCGGGCCCTTCTCGCAGTTCAGGCACCGCGCCAGGATCCGCGCGCTGGTCGTCTTGCCACAGCCGCGCGGACCGCTGAACAGGTACGCGTGATTGACCCGGTTGTTCCGCAGCGCCTGCTGCAACGGGTCGGTGACATGCTCCTGCCCGATGACCTCGGCGAACGACTCCGGGCGATAACGGCGGTACAGCGCGAGAGACGACACGCCTACGAGGTTATAGGCGCCCACCGACAACCGGGCCGGACGCCGAAGACGCAAGCGCCCCCCACGCACCCGCCAGAGCCGACCTACCCTTGCTGCCTTCCGGCCCTGGGGGAGTTCAGTCAGATAGCGCCGCGTGAGGGGCTACGCAGAGGCTACCTCATGTTCCCGGCCAGGAACGAGTTCGCGAGCACTCCCTTCGGTCATGTAATGTTCCCACCGGAGGATTCGCCTAGAGGCCTAGGGCGCACGCTTGGAAAGCGTGTTGGGGGCAACCCCTCACGAGTTCGAATCTCGTATCCTCCGCCAGTGCCTCACCGGGCACGATGTCGAAGGGCCCCCTGGAAACAGGGGGCCCTTCGACGTTGTCCCGGGCGCGAGCCTCAACGCAGTGCGCCGGCCGGCGGGGGTGGTCCGCTGCCGGTCCGCCTTCGACAAGCAGGTGGCCGTGCGGCCGGCCGAGCGGCTCGGCGCGACCCCGGACGAGACCCTCCGACGCTTCCGGAGCGTCGTCCCGAGCACGACCAGGCCTCCCCTGCCCGCCCTCGCCCTGCCGGGCGAGACGATCGGGCACGGAGAGGACATCCGGCGCCCGCTGGGCATTCGCCGCGACCATCCGGTCGACGTCGTCACCCGGGCGGCCGGGTACTACCGGGGCCCGGACCTCGTGGTCCTCGCCGGGGGACGCATCGGCGGGCCGCGGCTCGTGGCGGACGACGGCCCGTTCACGACCGGTTCCGGGCCCCTCGCGTCCGGCCGCACCCTGGCCCTGGTGATGGCGATGACGGGGCGCGCGGCGTACTGCGACGACCTCGAGGGCGACGGCGTGGAACTCCTCCGCGGCCGCTGCGGCACGGTGTGACACGCCGCCGTGACGTCCTCAGGCGCGGATGAGTTCCGCCGCGCCGAAGGAGACGTCGAAGCGGTCGCACCAGATGCTGACGCTGGTGTAGTGGGACGGGTCGACGTCCTCGGGCACGGCGTAGTTCTGGCTGCCCTTGTTGCCCTTGAGCCTGCCGAGGCTGACGTACCGGCCGTCGTCGAAGACGTGCCAGCCGGCCCGTCCCTCCTTCACCGGTGCGTCGGTCAGCCACACGCGCAGGTCGGGGCCGTTGCTGGTGTCGAGCCCCTCCAGACGCACCACGTGGCTGCCGTCGGCCAGCCGTACGAACTTCACCGTGCCGGACGTCGCGTGCTCGTGGCTGATCAGCCGGCCGCTCGCCAGCGTCGTCGGTCCGGCCGGAGGCGGGGCGGTCGCCGCCCCGGAGGGTGCCCCGGCGGACGGCGTCGGGACGGTCGCCGCGGCCTCGGGCAGCGCCTCCTGCACCGTCTCGTCCTGCCACAGCTTCCACGGCTGGAACCAGTACAGTCCGAAACCGGCCACGGCGACCGCCACCACCAGCACTCCTGCCGTCCACGGCCTGAAAAGCGCGTTCCGCACCCGCCCCACGTCGCCCGCCTCCTGGGAGTCATCTGTCTCGACCCCCATCCAACAGGGCGGACCGGCCGTCCGGAACAGCGTCACGGATGACGAAATCCTCACGTCCCGGACCCCGTTGGCGACATGACACGGGTTCAGCGGGTGATCTCCACCTGCCGCACCTCGCTCACCTGGTCCACCTCGGAGACCCGGACCGTCAGTCTCATCGTCCAGGTGCCCTCGAGGGGGAGGGTGAGGTCGTTGGTGGCCCAGTAGCCGCCGCGGTCGGTCAGCCCGGCGTCGATGGGGCCGACGTCCTTCTCCCGGAGGGTGAAGGAGACGCGGAGTTCGGGGACGGAGGTCAGGGCGCCCCGGGGTCCGAGGACCACCGCCTGGAGGCCGTTCTCGCCGACCCGGCCCGGGTCCATCGTGAGCTGGACCGTGCCCCGGCCGTCGGGGGTGCCGGCGTCGTAGGGGATCGTGAACGCCTCCGCCCCGGGCAGACCGGCCACCTGCGGCTCGGGGGTCCTGGCCGCCTCGGCCTGCGCGCGGGCGGGGAGGGTGCCGGTCAGCACCGTGGTGACCAGCAGGACGACCACCGCCACGAGGGCCTCGGCCAGCACGGAGCGGCGCAGGGCGCGGCGCCGGCGGTCGTCCGGTCCGTCCGCCTGCGGGGTCTTTGGCCCCGGCTCGGGCTCCGGAGGGGGCCCGGGCGCCCCCACCGGTTCCGGTACGCGCTCCTCGGCCGCCGCCGGTCGCGCCAGCAGGGCCGTCCAGCGGCGGGAGAAGGCCGCCGCCGGCAGCAGGAAGAGCGCCGCGGCGAGCTTGACGGTCAGGGTCCGGCCGTACGGCGTCCCCGTGAGGGCGGACCAGGAGCCGAGGCCGCGCCAGGACTGGTAGACGCCGGTGACGACGAGGACGGTCACCGAGACGGAGGCCAGCCGGGAGAAGCGCGTGACCGTGGTGACCGGCGGCGGGGTCGCCGCGCGGTGCAGGGTGAGGAGGAGGGCGGTCAGGCCGCCGAGCCAGCACGCCGTCGCCAGCAGGTGGAGCACGGACGACGTCATGGCGAGCGGGACCTGGATCCCGGCGGAGGCGTGTTCGGCCGCCGCCCAGGTCAGGGCCAGGGCGACGGCGAGTGCCGTGCCGGCCGCCAGGCGGGTGCGGGGGGTGCGGCGCCGGACGAGCGGGGCGAGGAGCGCCGCCGCCAGGAGCAGGGCGAGGCGTGCCAGCAGGGCGAGGCCCGGACGGCCGGTGAGGGTGCCGGGGAACGCGGACGGGTCGAGGGCGGTCGCGGGGGAGGCGCCGTTCTCGTAGGGGGCGCGCAGGACGAGCAGGGCGGTCGTGGCCGTCAGCAGGGTCCACCAGCCGGTGAGCAGCGGCGCCCGCAGCGGGGCGGGGTCCGGCGGGCGGCACAGCGCCGCGAAGGCCGCCGTGCCGACGAGCAGCGCGGCGGCGATGTACGCGAGGTAGCGGCCGGTGTCGTAGAGGCTCGTGGTGACCGGGTGCTCGGCGTGGTCCGCGGGGGCCTCGGGCGGGGTGGGCGAGGGCTCGCCGATGGAGAAGGTGAAGGCGCCGGAGACCGGGTGGCTGTCGGCGGAGACCACCCGCCAGGCCACCGTGTACGTGCCGTCGGCGAGGCCGCCGGGCAGGTCCGTGCGGGCGGTGTCGGAGGCGCCGTCCGCGCGCTGCGGCTCGCCCGGGTGGACGCGGCGGTTGTCGGGGCCGTAGATCCGGAAGGAGTCGTCGAGCAGGCCGACGGACTCCGTGAAGGTCAGGGTGAGGTGCCGGGGCGCGGCCTCGACGACGCTCCCGTCCTCGGGGTCGCTGCCGCGGAGGGCGGCGTGGGCGCTCGCCGGGGCCGCGCCGCCGAGGAGGAGCAGGACCAGCACCGCGCCCAGCAGCACCGGCCCCCGAAGCCGCCGGGGTCCGCGGCCGCCCGTCGCCCCGCTCCCGCGTCGTTCCACGTCCTACCCGCCTCCCGGCCGTCCGGCTACGGGTTACGTACGGACGGCGGGCGCGGTCTGCTCACCGGTTCACCAGGAGGGCCGGGCCGAGGCCCCTCCGTCCACCACCAGGTCGTGGCCGGTCACCCAGGACGCGAGCGGGGAGGCCAGGAACACGCAGGCGTCGCCGATGTCCTCCGGGCGGCCGATCCGGCCCACGGCGGACGCCCGCCGCCAGCGCCGTACGCCCTCCGGCCACTCCTCCGCCAGGCCCTCCCGGTCGATCAGGCCGGGCGAGACGGTGTTGACGCGGACGCCCCACGGGCCGTACTCCTGGGCCGCCGCGCGGGCGTGCGCCACCACCGCCGCCTTGGAGGCGGAGTAGTGGGCGTGCGCCGGGGCGGGGCTGCGGGCCTCGACCGAGGCGATGTGGGTGACGGAGCCGCCGCCGTCCTGGCCGCGCATGAACCGTGCCGCCGCCTGGGTGCAGGCGAAGACGCTGGTGAGGTTGGTGTCCACGACCTCCCGCCACTCGGCCGACGTCATCCCGGCGAGTTCCCGCGACGGCTGGACTCCGGCGTTGTTGACGAGCGCGGTCAGCCGGCCGCCGAACCGTTCGGCCGCCCGGGCCACCACGCTGCGGCAGGCGTCCTCGTCGGTGAGGTCGGCCTGGAGGACGACGGCCGTGCCGCCCGCCTCCCGGATGCGGTCGGCGGTCTCCCGCGCGGACTCCGTCGCCGTACGGCAGTGCAGTGCGACGGCCGCGCCCTCCTCGGCGAACCGCCGCGCGATGCCCCGCCCGACGCCGCCGCCCGCGCCCGTGATCAGGGCGACCTGGCCGGCGAGCAGACCCCCGTGGCTCATGGGCGGCAGAGTTCCGCGATGAGCGCCGCCCGGTCGGGGTGGCGCGCCGTCAGTTCCGCCGCCTCGCCGTGCTCGTAGCCCTCGTAGGTGAAGCCGGGCGCCATCGTGCAGCCGAACAGCGTCCAGGCGCCGCCCGCCGCCACCCGCGCGCCCGTCCAGGTGCCGGCGGGGACGACCAGCTGGACGTGCTGGCCGCCGAGGACGTCCGGGCCGAGCACGGGGGTGCGGGAGGTGCCGTCGGGGGCGAGGAGGAGCAGCTGGAGCGGGTCGCCGAGGTGGAAGTGCCAGACCTCGTCGGCGGGCAGCCGGTGCAGGGCGGAGAAGTCGCCGGGGGCGTCGGTGAGCAGGGCGACGATCGCGGTGCCCTCGGGCCGGCCGTCGGGGCGTTCGGGACCGGCCCAGGTCCGCCGGAACCGGCCGCCCTCGCGGGGGATCGGTTCCAGTCCGTAGTGGGCGACGAGGTCGTCGGGGGTCACCTGCCGAAGGCTACCTCGCGGGTGAGGAAGGCGAGTTGCGCCTTCTTCTCCGGCAGGTACACGTCCGGGAGGTCGACCTCCGGCAGGACGACCTCGGGGCCGGCGGTGAAGCCCTGCCGGAGGAAGCGGGCGACGGCCTTCTCGTTGGCCACGTCCGGGTCGACGACCACGCGCCGCCGGTCCAGGCCCAGCAGGACGTACGCGGCGATGACGCCCACCAGGGCGGCCGTCCAGCCGGGGCGCGGACCGCCGGTGCCGGTGGCGGGGGCGAGCAGCAGGTGGACGCCGATGTCGCCGGGTTCGACGGGGTAGCAGTCGCCGACGCGGTCGGCCTCCGGTTCGTACGTCTGGAGCAGCGCGGCGGGTTCGCCGTCCTTGACGAGGAGGTACGCGTGGTGGGTGTCGAGGGTGTCCATGTGGGCGTAGACCTCGGCGACCCGCTGGACGGTGAGGCCGTTCATGCCCCAGAAGACGGCGCGTTCCTCGCTCACCCAGCGGTGCAGGAGGGGGGCGTCGGCGGCCGGGTCCAGCGGCAGCACGCGGACGGTGCCGAAGCCGTCGACCGTCTGCTCGTGGACGGCGGTGCGGGAGGCGTACGGGTCAGACATCGGTCTCCTTCGTCAGCTGCGCCCAGTCGGTGAGGACCGGGGCCAGGTCTCCGGCGAGCCACAGGGCCTGCTGGTCGCGGTGGTGGGGCGAGCCGGGCACGCCGGAGGCGCCCAGCGGCACCACCCAGCGGCTGTCCTGCCGGTCGGCGAGGTCCCAGACGTAGCGGGCTGCGGGGCCGCGCGCGGCGAGGTCGGTGAGGCCCGGCACGGGGGAGGTGCACAGCACGCAGTCGTGGTCGCCGGAGAGGCCGGGTTCGTCGTACGGCGCGGTCGGCGGCAGGGCCCGCCAGGGGGCCAGGCGGTGGGTGTCGCCCCAGGTGCCGGCGGGCGGCCGGGCGGCCACCTCCTCCAGGGCCGCGCGGACCACCGCCGGGCGGTCGACGCCGAACAGGTCGCCGGCGGACAGGAGGTGTTCGAGGGCGTGGCCGATGCGGGGGGCGAGGGCCAGCCAGGGGCGGAAGACCTCCGGGTACGGCGGCGGCGTGGCCGCCGCGGCGAAGGCGGGGTGCGCCGCCAGCCGCCGTACGACGGCGCTCCGCACCGCCGCGAAGAGGGCCGCGTCGGTGCTGTCCGCGTCCATCCGGCGGTTCCAGCGCAGGAGGCGGTCGCGCAGGGCGGCGGCGGGGGCGCCGAGGGGCGGCAGGCCCGGGGCGGCGGCGGGGCCACCGGGGTCCGGGACGCCGGACCCGGCGGCGGAGGCGCTCACGTCCGCCCCGTCGCCCGCGGCGCCGGGGCCGCCCGGGCCGTCGAGCGCGGCGAGGAGGTCCAGCAGCGGGGCGGCGGAGGCGAGGTGGGTGTCCATGTGGAGGGCGGACATGTCGGCGGCGGACCAGCGGGCCCGCCGCGCCAGCAGTGCGGTGATGCGGTCGGCGCGGTGCGGCGGGGCGAACTCGACGCCCAGCGGGGCCGCCGGGCCGCGCTGGTTCGCCATCACCGCGACGCCGTCGGTCAGTCCGGCGCGCGGCGGTTCGTGCCAGCCCCGCCACTCGTGCCCGGGCTCCCACGCCGGCACCGGGCGGATCCGGCCGGCCTCGGAGCGGACCGGGACCCGGCCGGCCACCCGGTGCAGGGTGCCGCCCTCGGTGTCGGCGGCCATGACCACGTTGACCGGCTCGGCCCACAGGTCGACGGCCCGGTCCACGTCGGCGGCCCGGCGGGCCCGCAGCAGCGGCAGCAGCGCGCCGAAACCGAGGTCGCCGGTGACGCGGGGCGGGTGGCGCAGGGCGATCGCGAGCGGGGGTTCGCCGGGTTCGGGCACCCCGTCGTCGAGGCCCTCGGGGCCGCCGATGACGACGGGGCCCCGGTCGGTCTCGACGACCTCGACCTCGACCGGCTCCCCGCCCGCCACCTCGACGGTCTCGGTGTGCCGGGCGGCCCGGTGCCACCTGCCGTCCGGTCCGAGCGCCTCCACGCCGGCGCCGGTGCGGCGCAGCCGTTCGCGGTAGAGGTCCTGGTAGTCGGCCATGGCGTTGGTGATGGCCCAGGCGACCGTGCCGGTGTGGCCGAAGTGGGCGATGCCGGGGACGCCGGGCACGGCGAGGCCGACGACGTCGAACTCCGGGCAGGCCAGGCGGATCTGCTGGTAGACGCCGGGGTCCTCGATGAAGCGGTGCGGGTCCCCGGCGATGACCGCGTGCCCGGTGACCGTGCGCTCCCCGGTGACCAGCCAGCCGTTGCTGCCGGAGGTGCCGGGACCGTCGGAGGCGAACAGGCCGACGGCGTCCGCGCCGAGGTGGGCGGTGATGTGCTCGCGCCAGAGCTTGGCGGGGAAGCCGGCGAACAGGATGTGGGTGGAGAGCCAGACCGCGAGCGGGGTCCAGGGCTCCCAGCGGCCGGGACGGAGTCCCACGCGGGCGAACTCGGGGGCGGGGGCCGTCCCCCCGGCCCGCGCCAGGCCCTCGTTCACGCCCGCCACGTACGCCCGTACCCACTCAGCCGTCCCCGGGTCCGTCCGCCGCAGTCCGGTCCAGCAGCGGCGGGCCGTGTCGGCCAGGCGGGCGCGGCGGACGAAGAGGTCCCAGGGGAGGGCCTCGGGGCCGAGGAAGGAGGCCGAGGTGCCCTGCGCCCGGTGCCGTTCGACCTCGAGCTGCCAGGCCCGGTCGAGGGCGGTGACCCTGCCCTGGGCGTACGCGAGCCCGTTCGCGCTCTGCGCGCGCAGGTGGGGGATGCCCCAGGGATCCCGGAAGATCTCTCCGCCCACTGTACCCTCATCTCCCATTAGGTTAGGCTCCCCTAAGTAAACCGTGGCGAAATCGTACGCGAAGGGTGAGGACGCGATGGGGCAGGGGCGGGGCTGGGAGGGCGCGGTCCTCAAACTGTTGCGCGCCAAGGACTTCACCTTCACCGTGACCGGCGCCCGGGACGTCACCGCCGACTACCGCCGGGTGCGCTTCACCGACGGCGGGATGCTGGCGGCGGCCGGGGTCCACCCGACGATGTGGGTGCGGCTGTGGTTCGACAACGCGGGCAGGCCGCACCAGCGGGCCTACACCCTGGTCGACCCCGACCCGGCGACCGGCACCTTCGACCTGGAGTTCGCGCTGCACGAGGGGTGCGCCAGCGACTGGGCCAGGGCGGCGAAGCCCGGCGACACCATCGGGGCGACCGTGCAGGGCACGGGCTTCGAGGAGCCGGACCCCGCGCCGTCCCACCTCGTCGCGATCGGTGATCCCGCCTCGCTGCCGGCCATCAACTCGCTGCTCGGCGCGCTGCCCGCGACCCCGGCGACCGTCTGGTTCGAGGGTGCCCTCGACGGGTTGCCCTTCCGGGCCGGCCCCGGCCGGACCGAGGTGCGTGAGGTGCCCCGGGCGGGGGCCGGGGCGGCGCTGCTCGAGCGGGTCCGGGCCGACCTGCCCGGACTGCTGCGGTCCACCCCCGACCCGTACGTGTGGATCGCCTGCGACACCGCGACCACCCGGGCGCTGTCCGCGTTCGTGCGCAAGGAACTGGGTGTGCCGAAGCGGCGGGTGCACGCGCTGGGGTACTGGCGCGCCGACTGAGCCGGGACGCGCGGCCGCCGCGGCCGCCTCTTCCGGTCCCGGCCCCCGGACCGTCCGCGCACGGGAGCGCCCCGGCGGGACGCCGCCGACGGCGAGGGCCCGGAACCGTCGGCGGGATCCCGGGCGCGTACGCGGGAGGTGAGGGCCGCGCAGGACCCCGGGAAGCGGGCCGGAGGCCTCCCCCGGGACGGACGGAGGGGCGGCGGGGCGCCCCGGAATCGGTGGCCGGCGCCCCGGCCCCCTGACCGGTCACATCAGAACACCATCCCGTTTCCTCCCGGATTCGGGCGCCTTTTCCCGCGTCGCACTGCGTCGCCATGGCTGCGCCCGGAACGCGTTGACCGGTAGGCTTTCCGTGTGATCTTCAAGCGCATCGGAAACGGCCGGCCGTACCCCGACCACGGCCGGGAAAGCACCCGGCAGTGGGCGGACGTCGCGCCGCGCCCGGTCCGCCTCGATCAGCTCGTGACGACCAAGCAGCAGCTCGACCTCGAGACCCTCCTCGCCGAGGACTCGACCTTCTACGGCGACCTCTTCGCGCACGTCGTGAAGTGGCAGGGCGACCTGTACCTGGAGGACGGGCTGCACCGCGCGGTGCGGGCCGCGCTCCAGCAGCGCCAGGTGCTGCACGCCCGCGTCCTCGAACTGGACTGACGTCCGCCCGCCGCCCTCCCGCGCGGCCGGCGTGGCCCTTTCGGGTCGGACCGCACGCAGTCGGATGATCATCCGGTAGGCATTGTCGCCCGGGAGCACTACGCTGCGCTCATGAGCATGCTCACTCCACCCGGCATGGGCGGCCAGTACCGGATCACGGGGGACAAGTACCCGCGGATGCGCCGCCCCCGGCGGCGCGGCAGGCTCGTCGTCCTGACCGTCGCCTCCGCGGCCGTGCTCGGCATGGGCGGCTGGGGCACGCTCCAGCTCATCGACGTGTTCACCGGTGGCGGCGACTCCGCTTCCGCGAACGGCACCAAGGCGGCCTGCGCCGAGCCGGCGAGCCGCACGGCCGCGCCGAAGGCGCTGCCCGAGCCCGCGACGATCACGGTCAACGTCCTCAACGCCACGACCCGCGGTGGACTCGCCAAGAAGACCGCCGAGGAGCTGAAGAAGCGCGGCTTCGCGATCGGCAAGGTCGGCAACGCGACCGAGGAGTACGACAAGAAGGTCAAGGGCATCGGTGTGCTCCTCGGACCCGCCGCCGCCCTCGACACCTCGCTGCCGGTGCTCGGCGCCCAGCTCGCCGACGCCGAACGCCGTACCGACCCCGCCCGCAAGGGCGGCGAGGTCGACCTGATCATCGGCGACGGCTTCAAGGCGCTGACCGGGAAGGCGGACGCCGACCGGACCCTGACCGCACTGGCCGAGCCCGAGACGACGCCCGCCTCGAAGAAGAGCTGCTGAGACCGCCGGGACGCGGGGGCCTACTCCGCCGACCCGTACATCCGGTCCCCCGCGTCGCCGAGGCCCGGCACGATGTAGCCGTGCTCGTTGAGCCGCTCGTCGACCGAGGCGGTCACGACGGTCACCGGCGTGCCGGCCAGCTCGCGCTCCATGACCTCGACGCCCTCGGGCGCGGCCAGCAGCACCACCGCGGTCACGTCGTCCGCACCGCGTCCGATCAGCTCCTGGATCGCCGCGACCAGCGTGCCGCCGGTGGCGAGCATCGGGTCCAGGACGTAGACCTGGCGCCCGGAGAGGTCCTCCGGCATCCGGGTGGCGTACGTCGAGGCCTGCAGCGTCTCCTCGTTGCGGATCATGCCGAGGAAGCCCACCTCGGCGGTCGGCAGCAGCCGGACCATGCCGTCCAGCATGCCGAGACCGGCCCGCAGGATCGGCACCACCAGCGGGCGCGGGTGGGAGAGCTTGACGCCCGTGGTCCGCTCGACCGGCGTCTGGATGTCGACCTGTTCGGTGCGTACGTCGCGCGTGGCCTCGTAGGCGAGCAGGGTGACCAGCTCGTCGGCGAGACGGCGGAAGGTCGCGGAGTCGGTGCGCTGGTCGCGCAGCGTGGTGAGCTTGTGGGCGACCAGGGGGTGGTCGACGACGTGGAGACGCATGGCGTCAACATTAACCGGGCCCGGTCGGCCCGGCGTCCCCGCACGGGGCAGGCCCTTCCGGGCGCCCCCCGCTCCTCCTCTGGCGTCAAACCGTCCGTCCGGGGGAAGGTGGGAGGGACGGACTGGGGTGGTGAACCGATGTGTGAGCAGGACGACCGAGACGATCCGTCACCGCGCGGGAGGCCCGATCCGGCGGAGACGGAGGCCGAGCGACGACGGCGCCGCGCCCGGTTCCTGCGCGAACTCGCCGAGGCCCGGGCACTGCGCGACCGGGTCCAGCCGCGCCGCGCCAAGGCCGCCCGGCTGCGCCACGCGATGCGGATGCGTACCTTCCGCTGGTAGGCGGGGCCGGAGGGGCCCCGCCCGGCCGCGAAGAATCCCGCCCGGTGCGGGAAGATCCCGCGCCGTGTACACGTTTGCCGAAGTGCCCGTGCGGGGAAGGCGCGTCACCTCCGCGTACGATCCGCACGTGGCGGCAGGGAGTGCGCCGGTGAGCCCTCCGGGGCACACTCGGCACACTGCGATCAAAATGCCGGACACAGGCAGCCGAAGACGTCCCCTGACGGCCTTGTTTCTGCCACGATTCCGAGTGGGTGGGACCCCGAGCACCGCCTCCCCGCCCGCGACACCTCCGCCGGGGGGACCTCCAACCGGCACGCCTATGACCAGTGGGAGAGTCACGGTGTACTTCGCCGCACTGCTCGCGCGCACCGAAGACGGGTGGGAAGCGAGCGACACGGAGCTCGACGATGTGGAAACCCTGTCCGATCTGGCCGACCTGGCCCGGGAGGCCTCTCCCGACGAGGACACGGTGCTCGTG
The DNA here is from genome assembly GCF_040302425.1 of Streptomyces sp. NPDC126497. NCBI lineage: Bacteria > Bacillati > Actinomycetota > Actinomycetes > Kitasatosporales > Streptomycetaceae > Streptomyces > Streptomyces sp. NPDC126497. The sequence continues at coordinate 3,952 of NZ_JBEORT010000132.1, read as the reverse complement.
CTGATCGAGCAGGAGAACGGCTGGTTCGGCGTCGTCCGGGTGGACGGCGAGGAGGATCCCCGGATCTACGTCTCCGACGCCGCCGCGGCCGCCCGCAGCAGCTACGGCGAGATCCTGCTCACCGACGAGCTGCTGGGCCGCGAGCCCGGGGACGACGGCGCCGGCCTGGACGTCCTGGACCTCGACGGCACGGAGGACGGTGAGCCGGACGACGAGGACGCCGTCGCCGTCGCCGCGCCCGCCGACGCCGGCGACGCCGTGCCGCACGGACCGGTCGGCGACGCGCGGGTCCTGGACGACCTGGGCGTGAGCGAGAAGGAGCTGCGCTCGATGACCGAGGACGCCGTCACCGAGATCGCCGAGGCCCTGGGCGCCTCGGAGGTCCTGGAGACCGTCCGCTGACCGCGCGGACCGCACCGGGACCGCCGGACCCGGTACGCGACCCCTGGCGGCCCGCGATGCGTCTCGCCCTGGACGAGGCCGGGCGGGCCGTCCGGGGCGGGGACGTCCCCGTCGGCGCCGTCGTCCTGGCCCCGGACGGCGTCACCGTGCTGGCCGCCGCCCACAACGAGCGCGAGGCCGTCGGCGACCCCACGGCCCACGCGGAGGTCCTCGCCGTCCGGCGGGCCGCCGCGGAGCTCGGGGAGTGGCGGCTGTCCGGCTGCACGCTGGTGGTGACGCTGGAGCCGTGCACGATGTGCGCGGGGGCGATCCAGCAGGCGCGGGTCGACCGGGTGGTCTACGGCGCCCGGGACGAGAAGGCGGGCGCGGTCGGCTCGCTGTGGGACCTCGTCCGCGACCGGCGGCTCAACCACCGGCCCGAAGTGATCCAGGGGGTGCTCGCCGAGGAGTGCGCCCGTCCGCTCACGGAGTTCTTCCGGAACCGCTGAATACCGATTTCGGACCACGCCCCGCCGTGCTGTAAGGTCTCCCTCGGTAGCGTGTCCGAGCGGCCGAAGGAGCTCGCCTCGAAAGCGAGTGTGGCGCAAGTCACCGAGGGTTCAAATCCCTCCGCTACCGCCGGTGAAGGGCCCCGTCGTCAGACGGGGCCCTTCGTGCGATCATGGGCCCGCTCGATGCACGTGTGACACCGGTGACAGGGGGGCCGCGATGGCGGTGAACGCGAAGAGGATCGCCGTCTACGTCCTGGTGGTCTTCGTGATGTACCTGATCATCACGGATCCCGAGAAGGCCGCCGACTACGTCCAGATAGGCTTCGAGGGCATCTCGGACGCCGCGAAGGCCGTCGGCGACTTCATGACCTGGATCGCGGACGGAGGAAAGTGATGATCCGCCACCTGGTGCTCTTCCGGCTGAACGAGGGCGTGGAGCGCGACGACCCGAGGGTCGTGGCGGGCGAGGAGGCCTTCCGCTCGCTGGACGGCAGGATCCCGGAGATCCGCTTCTGGGAGTGCGCCTGGAACATCAGCGACCGCCCCATCGCCTACGACTTCGCCATCAACTCCGCCTTCGAGGACGCGGACGCGCTGCGCCGGTACGTGGAGCACCCGGCGCACCAGGCGGGTGTCGGGCTGTGGCGCGAGTTCGCCACGTGGGTGATCGCCGACTACGAGTTCTGACCCTCCGTCCTCCCGGGCCCCCCGCCGTCGCGGCGGGGGGTTTCGTCGTGCCGCACGCCCGCCTCCGGCGGCCAACACGGAATATGCGGTACTTGCGCACGGTGAGTCAGTCTTGTGATGCTATGACCGCTTTTGACGGATGAGTTGACGACGATGTGAGCGATGAAGAGGTGGCGTTGACCGTGCCGGCCAGTACTGCGCCGCCCCAGGACGAGGTGTTCCCCGACGCGGTCCAGGCCCCCGCCCCCGCCGGGCCCTCCCCCGGCCCGTCCACGACCGGCCCGTCCACGACCGAACCGCCCGTGACCGACCCCTCCACGGCCGCGGACCAGCCGATGAGCCCGGCCAGACGGCGCGGCGCCGACACCCGGGCCCTGACCCAGCTGCTCTTCGGCCAGCTCAAGGAACTGGAGCCGGGCACGCCGGAGCACACCCGCGTGCGCGCCGCGCTCATCGAGGCCAATCTGCCCCTGGTGCGCTACGCCGCCGCCCGCTTCCGCTCCCGCAACGAGCCGATGGAGGACGTCGTCCAGGTCGGCACCATCGGGCTGATCAACGCCATCGACCGCTTCGACCCGGACCGGGGCGTGCAGTTCCCGACGTTCGCCATGCCGACGGTGGTCGGCGAGATCAAGCGGTACTTCCGCGACAACGTCCGCACCGTCCACGTGCCGCGCCGGCTGCACGAGCTGTGGGTGCAGGTCAACAGCGCGACCGAGGACCTGACGACCGCCTTCGGGCGCTCCCCGTCGACCGCCGAGATCGCCCAGCGGCTGCGCATCACCGAGGAGGAGGTGCTGTCCTGCATCGAGGCCGGACGGTCGTACCACGCCACCTCCCTGGAGGCCGCGCAGGAGGGCGACGGGATGCCCGGACTGCTGGACCGGCTGGGGTACGAGGATCCCGCCCTGGACGGCGTCGAGCACCGCGACCTGGTCCGGCACCTGCTCGTCCAGCTGCCCGAGCGGGAGCAGCGCATCCTGCTGCTGCGTTACTACAGCAATCTCACCCAGTCGCAGATCAGCGCGGAACTCGGCGTCTCGCAGATGCACGTGTCCCGTCTGCTGGCGCGCAGCTTCCAGCGGCTGCGATCCGCAAACAGGATCGACGCGTAACCGGAAAGAGCGAATCGCCCCCTGGTCCCCTTCTGCGCGCTTCCGCTCCGAAAGACCGTCAGACCCGTTGTGTGCAGGACCGATTCGCATCTCGGATGTCGACATGTCACTACAGCGCGTTGCCGACATGTGACATTCTGCGGAAAGCGCGTTTGCCGGAGCCTCGGCACCGGTATTCCAGGTGATGGCTGCGTTCCTCGATCAGGGAGCGTCCGCCACGACCGTCCCGCGACCCAAAGGGGGTGGCATGTCCGCAGAACAGGGCAGCTCGAAGGTGCTCACGCTCGCGGAGAGCGAGACAGCTCCCCATGCTCTCGACGCACTCGGCCCCATCGACGAGGGCCCGGCCCTCCCGACCACGCCCGCTCCGGAGCTCCCGGACACGGCGGCCCTCGACACCCGCACCCTGTCCCGCTCCCTGTTCCTGCGGCTCGCCGCGCTGGACGAGGACAGCCCGGAGCGCGTCTACGTCCGGGACACCCTGATCGAGCTCAACCTGCCGCTGGTGCGGTACGCGGCGGCGCGGTTCCGCTCGCGCAACGAGCCGATGGAGGACATCGTCCAGGTCGGCACCATCGGGCTGATCAAGGCGATCGACCGCTTCGACTGCGAGCGGGGCGTGGAGTTCCCGACGTTCGCGATGCCGACGGTGGTCGGTGAGATCAAGCGGTTCTTCCGCGACACCTCGTGGTCGGTGCGGGTGCCGCGCCGGCTGCAGGAGCTGCGGCTGGCGCTGACGAAGGCCGGCGACGAGCTCTCCCAGAAGCTGGACCGTTCCCCGACCGTCCCCGAACTCGCCGCCGTGCTGGGCGTCTCGGAGGAGGACGTCGTCGACGGCCTCGCGGTCGGCAACGCGTACACGGCGTCCTCGCTGGACTCCCCCGCCCCCGAGGACGACGGCGGCGAGGGCTCGCTCGCGGACCGCCTCGGCTACGAGGACACGGCGCTGGAGGGCGTGGAGTACCGGGAGTCGCTCAAGCCGCTGCTGGCCAAGCTGCCGCCCCGGGAACGACAGATCATCATGCTGCGCTTCTTCGCCAACATGACCCAGTCGCAGATCGGCGAGGAGGTCGGCATCTCCCAGATGCACGTCTCGCGCCTGCTCACCCGGACCCTCGCCCAGCTGCGGGAGGGCCTCATCTCGGACTGAGGCGCGACAAGGGGCGGGGGCGCCTAACTTCAGCGCGCGCCAGGCCACCGCTGCGACGACCGCCACGGCGACGAGGAGATCGGAAGAGCGTCGGGGCGGGAAATACT
>NZ_JBEORT010000131.1:0-17103 GCF_040302425.1 Streptomyces sp. NPDC126497 | reverse complement strand
CGGCTCGGGCCGGGTGCGGACGGCCGGCTCGGTGCGGACGGCCGGCTCGGGACGTGCGGCCGACTGGGCACGGGCGGCGGGGCGGACGCGGGCGGCGGGGCGGACGCGGTAGGTCGTGCGGTTGGGGTCCACCACGGGCTCGCCGAGGGTGATCCGCCCGGCCGCGTGCAACTCGTCGCACTCGGCGGTGGGCAGGGCCGCGTAGCAGCCTCCCGTGCCGGTGGTCGAGTCGAGCGGGCGCCAGTAGCTGTACCGGCGGCGGCCGTTGGCGTACTCGGTGACGTACGTGGGGGTGCGGGGGTCGGAGATGATGCGCAGTACGTCGGCGCGGGTGGTGTCGGCCGGGGTGCGCGGCCGGGACGGGGCAGCCTGGGTCCGCGGCCGGGAGGGGACGGTCGGGAACTCGGTCGTTATCGGTCCGCCACGACGGTGGTCCGGTCGGCGGCGCGCGGTCGGCAGGGTGACGAGGGTGTTCGGACGGTCGACGGTGGCGAGCATCAGCAGGACCTTTCCGGAGCCGGGATACGAGACCGTCTACCCAGCGCGGCGCCGGAGTTGATCTCCTTTTCCGATCATTGTGCAACCTCACACCGACAACGCGCAGGCGGCGCGCCAGGTTCCCGGGCCGGCGCGTCCGTCCACGGCGCTCAGGCGCCCGGTCCCGGATCCGGGCGGGCCGCCTCGTCGACGCCGGCGCGCGCCGCTTCGAGCTGGGCCGCGAAGGCGATGCCGAGGAAGAGGGCGACGGCGGTGAGATTGGCCCACAGCAGCAGCGCGATGAAGGCGGTGAGCGGTCCGTACAGGGCACCGAACGCGCCGCTGCCCTGGACGTACAGGGCGAGCAGCCACGTGGCCGCGACCCACAGCAGCAGGTGCACCGCCGAGCCGAAGGCCAGCCAGGTGTAACCCGGCTGGGTGCGCCGGGGCGACCAGCGGAAGATCACCGCCGAGGCGATCCACGCCAGTGCCAGCCCCACCGGCAGCTCCAGCGCGGTCCACCACCCCGCGCCGCCGCCGGGTTCCCCGGTCACCCGGACCACCGCGTCGCCCACCGCGTCGCCGGCGACGAGCACGACGAACCCGAGGACCAGCGGCAGGCCCGCGGCGAGCGCGAGGAGGACGGCCCTGCCGTACTTGCGGGGGAAGGGGCGGTCGCGTTCGATCCCGTAGATGCGGTTGGCGCCCCGCTCGATCTGGCCCATGGCGGAGGCGAGGTTCACCAGGGCGAAGCCCAGGCCGAGCCAGAGCGCCAGCTCGCTCCCGAAGCCGTCGTGGGCGCTGCGCCGGGTCCCCGCGAAGGCGTCCTCGACGATGTCGGCGCTGGCACCGGGCACGATCCGGCCGAGGGTGAGCTCGATGACCCGGCCCACGCTCTCGGTGTGCACGGAGGTCGCCAGGCCGACCAGGGCCACGGTGAACGGCACCAGGCCGAGGACGACCTGGAAGGCGAGGGCCCGCGCGTGGGAGAAGCCGTCCGCGTAACGGAAGCGGGTGAAGGAGTCGGCCAGCAACCGCAGGCCCCCGTAGTGCCGCAGCGCGGCGAACGCCTCGTCTCCGGAGAGCTCCTCCCCGATCATGTCCCGGGTCTGCGGGACGTGGACGGCGGTTCCCATATGCGGACGCTCCTCGCATCGAGTCATCGAGTGGCAGTGCTCCACTCTTTGATGGCCCGTTTCCCCCCGGCCACACCTCTTGTCCGCATGCGGCCGGCGGCGGCGTCAGGACGCGTCGTCGAGCGGGTCGTGGCCCCAGTTCATCAGCGAGTGGCGCCAGCGCGTGTCGCGTACGTCGCCGGACGGGCGCTGGGCGAGGTGGCGGCGGATGTAGCCGACGACCTTGCGCATGTGCGCGTAGTCGTCGTCGGAGAGGTCCTTCCTGCCGGTGCGGAGGATGTCGACGATGCGGCGGCCGGACGCGTGGCCGGTCGACTCGCCGCCCTCCTCCCCGTGCTGCCCCGCGCCGCGGGACTCGTCGGTGGCCAGCCACTTCTCGAGGTCGGCCGGCTTCATGTTGACCAGTTCGCGGAACTCGTCCCACGTCTCGTCGTCGCGTCCCGGTTCCACCGCGCTCACTTCTTCTTCCTGAGCGCGGAGGGCTTGTGGACCGCCGGCCTGCCCGACTTCCCGCTGCGCACCTCGTACTGCGGTTCCTCCTCGGAGGCGGCGACCGTGCGCCCGGCCGCCTCGGTGCGCCCGGTGATCTTCTTCTCGACCTTGCCCGTCGTCTCGCCGCCGTGGCTGCTCCAGGCGACCTCGTCGCCCTGGTGGAGATCCTTCCCCCGGTCGCTGCCCTTGCCCATCGCGGACGCCTCCTTCGGACGGTGGTCGGTTCGGTTCCACCTTGGCGGCAGGACGGCCCCGGCGCATCCCGGGAGGCGACACGCCTCCGGGCCGGCCCCGAAGGGCCGGCCCGGAGCAGCGGGACGGGGATCAGACGAGGTCGAACCGGTCGAGGTTCATGACCTTGTCCCACGCCTTGACGAAGTCCTCCACGAACTTCTCCCCGGCGTCGTCGCTCGCGTAGACCTCGGCGAGGGCGCGCAGCTCGGAGTTCGATCCGAACACCAGGTCGGCGCGGGTGCCGGTCCACTTGACCTCGCCGGTGGCCGCGTCGTGGCCCTCGAACAGGGTCCGGTCCTCGGACGTCGCCTTCCACGTGGTGCCCAGGTCGAGCAGGTTGACGAAGAAGTCGTTGGTCAGGGTGCCGGGGGCCTCGGTGAACACGCCGTGCGCCGTCTGCTGGTGGTTCGCGCCCAGGACCCGCAGGCCGCCGACGAGGACGGTCATCTCGGGGGCGCTCAGGGTCAGCAGGTTGGCCTTGTCCAGGAGCAGGAACTCGGCCGGCAGGCGGTTGCCCTTGCCCAGGTAGTTGCGGAAGCCGTCGGCGGTCGGCTCGAGCGCGGTGAAGGACTCCGTGTCCGTCTCCTCCTGCGAGGCGTCCACGCGGCCCGGCGTGAACGGCACCTCGATGTCGAAGCCGGCGTCCTTGGCGGCCTTCTCGACGCCCGCGGCGCCGGCCAGCACGATCAGGTCGGCGAGCGAGACCCGCTTGCCGCCGGTCTGCGCGGAGTTGAAGGACTCCTGGACGCCCTCCAGCGTGCGCAGCACCGTCGGCAGCCGGTCGGGGTCGTTGGCCTCCCACCCGCGCTGCGGCTCCAGGCGGATGCGCGCGCCGTTGGCGCCGCCGCGCTTGTCGCTGCCGCGGAAGGACGAGGCCGACGCCCACGCCGTCGACACCAGCTCGGACACCGACAGGCCCGAGGCGAGGACCTGCTCCTTGAGGGCCGCGACGTCCGCGGCGTCGATCAGGTCGTACGTGCGTTCCGGCAGCGGGTCCTGCCACAGCAGGGTCTCGGCGGGCACCTCCGGGCCGAGGTACAGCGACTTGGGGCCCATGTCGCGGTGGGTGAGCTTGTACCAGGCACGGGCGAAGGCGTCCGCGAACTGGTCCGGGTTCTCCAGGAAGCGCTGGGAGATCGGGCCGTAGACCGGGTCGAAGCGGAGCGCGAGGTCCGTGGTCAGCATGGTCGGCTGGTGGGTCTTCGACGGGTCGTGGGCGTCGGGCACGGTGCCCGCGCCTGCGCCGTCCTTCGGCCGCCACTGGTGGGCGCCCGCGGGGCTCCTGAACAGCTCCCACTCGTAGCCGAAGAGGATCTCGAAGAAGCTGTTGTCCCAGGTGGTCGGCGTGTTGGTCCAGGTCACCTCGAGGCCGCTGGTGATCGTGTCGGCGCCCTTGCCGGTGCCGAAGGTGTTCCTCCAGCCCAGGCCCTGCTCCTCGAGGCCGGCGGCCTCCGGGTCGGGGCCGACGTGGTCGGCCGGGCCCGCGCCGTGGGTCTTGCCGAAGGTGTGGCCGCCGGCGATCAGGGCGACGGTCTCCTCGTCGTTCATCGCCATGCGGCGGAACGTCTCGCGGATGTCGCGGGCCGAGGCGATCGGGTCCGGGTTGCCGCCCGGGCCCTCGGGGTTGACGTAGATGAGACCCATCTGCACGGCGCCCAGCGGGTTCTCCAGCTCCCGGTCGCCGGTGTAGCGCTCGTCGCCGAGCCAGGTGGACTCGGGGCCCCAGTAGACGTCCTCCTCCGGCTCCCAGACGTCCTCACGGCCGCCGGCGAAGCCGAAGGTCTCGAAGCCCATCGTCTCCAGGGCGACGTTGCCGGAGAGGATCAGCAGGTCGGCCCAGGACAGGCTCTTGCCGTACTTCTTCTTCACGGGCCACAGCAGACGGCGGGCCTTGTCGAGGTTGGCGTTGTCCGGCCAGCTGTTGAGCGGGGCGAAGCGCTGCTGGCCGGCCCCGGCGCCGCCGCGGCCGTCGCTGATGCGGTAGGTGCCCGCGCTGTGCCAGGCCATCCGGACGACGAGCGGGCCGTAGTGGCCGAAGTCGGCGGGCCACCAGTCCTGAGAGGTCGTCAGCACCTCGGCGATGTCCCGCTTCACCGCCGGGAGGTCGAGGGCGGAGAACGCCGCGGCGTAGTCGAAGTCCTCGCCGAGCGGGTTCGCCACCGCCGGGTTCTTGGCGAGGATCTTCAGGTTGAGGCGTTCGGGCCACCACCGGTGGTTCCCACCGCCCTGGGTGGGGTGCGGGGCGCGTCCGTGCGCGACCGGGCAGCCCCCCGTCCCCTCCGCCTTGGGTTCGGTGACGATCGCGTCGTGGTTCTCGGTCATGGAGGTCCTTCCGGGCGAAGAGGTGCGCGCGGTTCAGGTGGTGCGGGAGGTGGAACAGCCGGGGTGCGGGCCCCGACGGACGACTTCGGCCTCGTCGGTCGTGGAACCGCGGGCGTCGGACGCGGTCGGACAGGGCGCGCCGCCGACCGCGCGGTCGGCGGCGCCGGAGGAACGGCACACCGGAGGGTGGTGGTCGTGCCCGTCCCGGCCCTCGCCGCGGGCGGGGCCGTCCTGGCGGACGGTGTCGAGGAGGGCGACGCGGGCTGCCGTCACGCGCGGGCCCGCCCCGCGGGACTCCTCGGCGGCGGTGAGCGGCCGGGATGCGGTCATGGGGCGAACCTATAGCCCCAGACCGGAGTAATTCCAGGAAACGAACGAGTCCAGCCTTGGGACGTGTCCGGTAACTGTGGGTGGCTCCCGGGTTGCGCCGCGTCCTTCACGCCGACGCGGCGGCGGTGTCGTCGTAGACGAGCAGTCCGTCGTCGCGCAGGCGTACGCCGGGTGTGGGGCCGTGCGGCGTATGGCGTCCGTCGTGCATCAGGTGACGTACCGGGGTGCGCCGGGCGACGAGGGCGAAGTCGGCGATGAGCCGCCGGTGGCACCGCCACCACACGGACTCGCTGCACATCACCGCGGTCGGCTCGCGGGCGGCCCGTTCCAGCAGGGCGTCCATCGCGGCGACGAACTCGGGGGTGCGGGTGTGGGCGGCGTAGCCGCGGAAGGACGCGTTGCGCCAGACGGTGTCGGGCGAGTCGGGCGGCGGTTTGCGGAAGCCGCCCAGGTCCCTCTCCCAGCGGTAGGAGATGCCCGCCTCGGGCAGCCACCGGGCCAGCCGGGCCCGCGCCAGGTCGGGATCGCGCCGGCTGCCGGGGCCGATGCGGACGTCCACGACGGCGGCGATCCCCGCCCCGTGCAGCAGTGCGGTCAATGCCTCCCGGTCCGCGGTGCCGTGGCCGAAGGTGGACAACGCGCGCGGGTTCATGGGGCGCCTCCTCGGGACGGGGTCAGGCGGCGGGGTCCAGGCGGACGCAGCAGCGGCCCGGTTCCGGTGCCGGGCAGGCCTCGAATCCCGTGTCACCGAGTCCTTCGAGGATCCCTCCCACCAGGTGCAGGTTCATGCCGCACACCGTCTGCGCGTGGTCGCGGGCCAGCGCGTGGAACGGGCAGTTGCCCAGGACGACGGACTCGCCGTCGCGCCGCGGCTCGAAGCCGTACCGCTCGAGCACCCGCGGGGCCTCCGCCGTGCCGCCGTCCGCGCCGATCCGCACGCCCAGTTCACGTGCCTTGCGGTGCAGCACCTCGCGCACGGGTTCCCCGCCGGCGCCGGACTCCTCCACAGCCTGGGCCAGCAGCCGGCCGGCGAGCTCGTAGCGCCGGTCCGGAAGGCTGACCTCGATCTGCGCGGCCGAGCGGCGGTAGAGCTTGGCCGGGCGGCCCGCACCCGGCCCGCTGCGTCCGCTGCGCCGGACGTGGAGCACGTCGAGCAGGCCCTCCGCGGCGAGGCGGTCCAGGTGGAAGGCCGCGGTCTGCCGCGCCAGCCCCAGGGCCTCGGCCGCCTCGTCCCGGCCGACCGGGTGGCGCCGGCCCACCACGTAGTCGTAGAGCCGCCGGCGGGTGGGCTCGTCGAGGGCGGCGACGGCCGAGATCGCCGCGGTGTCCCGGTCGCGTACTTCTTCCGTGTCGTCCACGAACACCAGTGTAAAAGCGACGGCCATTGACTAAAGAACGGATCGGCGCTTCTATTGCTAATGAGAGTTGTCAATAGAAGAAGGGTGCGGGCCATGACCTCCACAACCACGAGCGGCACGTCCGTCACGCCTCGGCGGGCCGCGCTCACCGACCCCGGCTACCAGGCGTTCGTCATCCTGCGCGCCGGCTTCACCGTGGCACCGGTCCTGTTCGGTCTGGACAAGTTCGCGAACCTCCTCGTCGACTGGCCCGCCTACCTCGCGCCGTGGATCGACGGCCTCGTCCCGGGCAGCGCCCAGTCGGCGATGTACGCGGTGGGGGTGATCGAGATCGTGGCCGGTGTCGTCGTGGGCGTCGCGCCGCGCTTCGGGGGCTGGCTGGTCGCCGGCTGGCTCGCGGGGATCATCGTCGACCTGCTCACGCTGTCCGGCCACTACGACGTCGCACTGCGCGATTTCGGACTGCTGCTCGGCGCGGTGGCGCTCGCCCGGCTGGCCCGGCGCTACCACGGCGCCCGGCCCTGACGGCCGGTCAGCACAGCACGCGCAGGGCCCCGGGCAGCACGCGGAGCGTGACGGGGAGGACGGCGTCCACCTCCCCGTCGGCGCCGTAGGGGATCTCCCGGTCCGCCTCGATGCGGATCTCGCTCCCGCGCAGGATCCGCACCTGGGGCCGCCGGACGTGCGTCCCGGTCCTGAGCTCGTTCATCAGGGCGAAGAACAGCCGCCGGGGCGCGTGTCCGATCATGACGATGTCCAGCAGGCCGTCGTCCACGCGGGCGCCGGGGGCGATGACGCGACCGGATCCGTAGAAGCCGGAGTTGGCGGCCACCACCGTGTAGCCGGTGTGCGTGTGCTCCTCCCCGTCGACGGTGACCCGGTAGCGGGCGGGCCGCCAGGTCGTGACGGCCCGCAGACCGCCGGCGTAGTAGGACGCCGGCCCCCGCAGCAGTCCGGACCGGTTGGCGTGGCGGTTGGCGAGCGCGTCCACACCGGCGTAGACGCCGCCGAGGACGACTGTGCGGTCGTGCGCGGCCGACCCGACCTCCACGGTGTCCACCCGCCGCGGCTTGCCGTGGAGCAGGACGCGGGCCAGGGCGGCCGGGTCCCCGGGCAGCCCCAGGGCGCGGGCGAAGTCGTTGCCGCGGCCCGCGGGGACCAGGCCGAGAACGGCTCCGGTCCCGCTGAGGGCGCCGCCGACCCCGCCCACGATGCCGTCACCGCCGACGGCGAGGACGACCCGCCCCCGTCCCCCGGCGTCGCGGGCCAGTTCCCGCGCGTGGGCCAGGCTGCGGCTGTACTCGGTCCGCAGGTCGGCGCCCTCCTCGCGCAGGTGCCGGGCCAGGGCGAGCAGCGCGGCCGCTCCGGCGGCCGCGCCCGCGGTGGGATTGACGACGGCGGTGAACTGGCGCATCGGGTGCCTTTCGGGGCGGGCCGACGGGGAGGGGGACGAGCGGCCGGGGTTCCGGGTCAGTCGGCGGGCAGCAGGACGCCGGGGTTGAGCAGCCCCGCCGGGTCCAGTCGCCGTTTCACCGCGCGCAGGGCGCCGACGCCCAGGGGGCCCGCCTCGCGGAGGTACCCGTCCCGGTGGTCGGTGCCGACCCCGTGGTGGTGGCTGATGGTGCCGCCGGCGGCCAGGATCGCCTCGCCCGCGGCGCGCTTGGCACGGGCCCAGTGCGCCACGGGGTCCTCGCCCCGGGCGCAGACCACCGTGAAGTAGAGCGAGGCGCCGTTCTCGTAGACGTGCGAGATGTGGCACATGACCAGGGGCGGGGTGCCGGCCCCGGTGAGGGTGTCGGTGAGCGCGTCGCGGACGCAGGCGTACAGCCCGGGGACGCGGGACCAGAAGGCCGCCGTCTCCAGCGTCTCCGCGAAGGCCCCGGCGTCCAGGAGCGCGTCGCGCAGGTACGGGGCCGCGTAGCGGCCGTGTTCCCAGCGCCGGCCCGGCTCCTCGCCCAGGGGGGTGCCGCCGCACGCGCGCAGGACGGCCGCGGCACGCTCCCTGCGGTACTCCGTCTCCTCCTCCGTGCCCTCGTGCCCCACGACGGCCGTGCAGCCGGCGGCCCGCCGCGCGCCGGAGCCGATCGCGTCCGGGTCCGCCAGGCCGACCAGCGTCTCGGTCTCGTCGGACAGGCGCAGCACGGTGGGGCGCGGCCCGTCCTGGGCGAGCCGGCGCAGCGCGGTGGTCCCCTCCTCGAAGGACGGGAAGCGCCAGCCTTCGTGGACGCGGGTCCGCGGCACGGGGCGGACGCGGACGGTCACGGAGGTGATGACGCCGAACGCGCCCTCGGAGCCGAGGACGAGCTGGCGCAGGTCGGGTCCCGCGGCCGAGCGGGGGGCGCGGCCGGTGTCGAGGGTGCCCTCGGGGGTGGCGAGGGTGAGGGAGAGCACCATCTCGTCGAACCGGCCGTATCCGGCGGACGCCTGGCCGCTGGAGCGGGTGGCGGCGAAGCCGCCGATGGTGGCCCACTCGTAGGACTGGGGGAAGTGGCCGAGGGTGAAGCCGTGTCCGGCGAGGAGCGCCTCGGCCCGCGGGGCGCGCAGGCCGGACTGCAGGGTGGCGGTGCGGGAGACCGGGTCGAGGGCGAGCAGACCGTCCATGCGGCGCAGGTCGAGGGTGACGAAGGCGCCCTGCCGTTCGGGGGCGAGGCCGCCGACGACGGAGGTGCCGCCGCCGAACGGCACCAGCGGCAGGCCGTGTTCGGCGCACACCCGCAGGACGGCGAGCACCTCGTCGTGACCGCCGGGCAGGAGCACCGCGGCCGGGACGGCGCTCACGTCGCCCTCGCGGATGCGCAGCAGGTCGGGGGTGGACTTGCCGCGCGTGTGCCGGATGCGGGTCTCCGCGTCGGTGCGCACGTGGTCCTCGCCCCCCAGGGCCGCGGCGAGGGCGCGGTGGGCGGCGGGCGGCAGGGGGCTCTCGGGGACGGCGAGGTCCTCGAGGGCGACGGGGGCGGTCCCGCGCGGCTCGACACCGAGCAGGTCGCGCAGCAGGCCGATCACCGCGTCGGGCAGCGGTGTCGCCTTGGCCGGGTCGCCCCAGCCGCTCCACAGCATGTCCATGGCTGTCGTCCTCACCGGTCGGGGATGGGCGGTGCCGTCGACCGACGGCCTCACGTGGCGTTACACTGTGACACATGACGCCTATTCGTCACAACGGTTCCGGCGGTCCGGACAACGACGCGGTGCTCGACGCGGTGCGGGACTGCGTCCTGGCCGTCGGGGTCCGCCGCACCACGCTCACCGACGTGGCCCGCCGCGCCGGGGTCTCCCGGATGACGCTGTACCGGCGGTGGCCCGATGTGCGGTCGCTGGTCGGCGACCTGATGACCCGGGAGTGGATCGCGGTGGCCACCGGGGCCATGCCGGGACGCAGGCCGGGGACGCCCGCGCGCGAGCTGATCACCGAGGGGCTGGTGGCGGCGGTGCGCGCCTTCGGCGCCCATCCGCTCTTCCGGAAGATCCTCGACGTCGACCCCGAACTGCTCCTCCCCTACGTGCTGGACCGGCGCGGGGCGAGCCAGGACGCCCTGCTGGAACTGCTGGCCGGGTTCCTGCGCGAGGGGCACGCCGACGGCTCGGTGCGCTCCGCCCACCCCGAACGGCAGGCACGGTCGGTGCTGCTGATCGCGCAGTCCTTCACGCTGTCCCTGCGGACCATGACCGACGAGGACGACCCGGAGCTCGCCGCCGAGGCCTTCCTCGGCGAGCTGCGCGGCATCCTGGAGAGGACCCTCACGCCATGAACTCCCCCGGCGCCCCCGTCCCCGCCTCGTCCCTGTCCGCCGGCCGGCGCGCGCGCGAACTGGCCGACTCCGTCGGCGGCCCCGTCGTCGACGTGCTGGTCGTCGGTCTCGGCGCCACGGGCGCCGGGGCCGCCCTGGACGCCGCCGCCCGCGGGCTGGACGTGGTCGCCGTCGACGCCCACGACCTGGCCTTCGGCACCTCCCGGTTCAGCAGCAAGCTGATCCACGGCGGGCTGCGCTACCTCGCCTCCGGGCAGCTCGGCGTCGCCCGTGAGAGCGCGGTCGAACGCGGGGTGCTGATGGAGCGCACCGCACCCCACCTCGTACGGGCCCAGCCCTTCGTGCTGCCCCTCACCCCGCTGGTCTCGCGCGGGCAGGCCGCCCTGGCACGGGCCGGGTTCCGGGCCGGCGACACGCTGCGCCTGGCCGCCCGTACGGCCCGGGCCACCCTGCCCCCGCCGCGCCGGACCGGCGCGGCGCAGACCCTTCGCCTCGTCCCCGCGCTGCGGCGCGACGGGCTGCGCGGCGGACTGCTGTCCTGGGACGGCCGGCTCACCGACGACGCCCGTCTGGTGACCGCCCTCGCCCGTACGGCCGCGGGGCGCGGCGCCCGGATCCTGACCCGGGTCCGGGCCCTGGAGCTGACCTCGACGGGCGCCCGCGTCCGTGACGAACTCACCGGCGAGGAGGGCGAGATCCGCGCCCGCGCGGTGATCAACGCGTCCGGTGTCTGGGCGGGCGGCCTCGTCGACGGCGTCCGGATACGGCCCTCCCGGGGCACCCACCTCGTCCTGCGCCCCGAGAGCCTCGGCCCGCTGACCGCGGGCCTGCACATCCCGGTCCCCGGGGAGAGCGACCGCTTCGTGCTGGTCCTGCCCCAGGACGACGGCCGGGTCTACGTCGGCCTCACCGACGAGCCCGTGGACGGCGACCTCCCCGACGTCCCCCGGGCGCCCGAGACGGACATCGGCTTCCTCCTCGACGTCCTGTGCTCCGTCCTGCACGCGCCGGTCCGCCGTGCCGACGTGGCCGGCGCCTTCGCCGGACTGCGGCCGCTGCTGGACACCGCGGCGGCGTCCCCGGGCACGGTGCCGAGGACCGCCGACCTCTCACGGCGGCACGCGGTGCTCACCTCCTCCGAGGGTGTCGTCACCGTCGTCGGCGGCAAGCTCACCACCTACCGGCGGATGGCCGAGGAGGCCGTCGACACCGCCGTCCGCGTCCGGGGGCTGCCGGCCGGCCCGTCGCCCACCGCGTCCCTGCCCCTGGTGGGCGCCGCGCCGCCGCACGTCCTCGCCGAACTGCCCGCGCCCCGCCGTCTCGTCCGGCTCTACGGCACCGAGGCGCCGGCCGTGCACGCGCTCGCCGCGCGGGACCCCCGGCTGGGCGAACCGGTGCTGCCCGGGTATCCGGTCACCGGCGCCGAACTGCTCTGGGCCCTGCGCCACGAGGGGGCGCTCGACGACGAGGACGTGCTCGACCGCCGCACCCGCATCGGACTCGTCCCCGCCGACCGGGCCGCGGCGCTCGACGCGGTGCGCGGACTCGTCGACGGGGCCTCGTCCCAGGACGGTTGAGCCGTGCGTCAGCGGCCGTGGACGCCGACCTCCCGGAGCGAGTACCCCCACTCCGTCCCCCGGTCCAGTAACCGCACACGGAGGTGGCGGGCCGGCGCGGGGGTGAACACGGCCGTGTCCAGGCCGCCGTCGCCGGAGGCGGTGGACCAGACGGTGCGCCAGTTCACGCCGTCGGTGGAGAGGTCGACGCGGTACGACGTGCCGTACGCGCGTTCCCAGTCCAGGGTGACGCGCCCGACCCGGTGGGTGGCGCCGAGGTCGACGCGCAGCCACTGGTCGTCGCTCCGGTCGCTGGCCCAGCGGGTGCCCCGGTCACCGTCCACGGCCCGGCCGGGCGCGTAGCTGGTGAACGGGTTCCACTCCGTCGAACTGGCCGTGGCCGGGGCGCCGTCGGCGAGGTTCACCTCGGCCCGGTGCCGTTCGGATGCGCCCCAGGTGTCGAGGTAGGACTCGGCGCCCCTGAAGAGGTCGTCCACCACGTGCTGCCCGCCGACGCGCCGGATGTCCTCGATCCAGTCGGGGACGAGGCCGTAGTGCGCGGCTCCGTCGGTGTTCAGGTCCCAGGTGCGCTCGCCGGTGGTCTGCCGGTCGAGCACGGAGCCGCCGTCGACGCTGCGGAAGGGGTAGGTGACGGCGTCGGGCGCGTCCGCGCCGCGCGGGGCCGGCCAGCCGCCGACGCCGTTCATGTCCGTGCCGTAGCCGTAGCCGACGCCGTACTTCTCGCGCAGCGCCCCGGTGCGGTCCGCCTCGGCGACGAAGTCCTCCGAGCCGTGCATGTACTGGGCGGTGAACCCGCCGAGTCCGTAGACCCGCTCGGTCCAGTCCAGGTCCATCCAGCTGTGCGACGAGATCACGCCGGGGTAGGAGGCGGACTCGAAGATGTCGAGCACCCGGCCGGTCGCCTTGACGCTCATGTGGTCGATCTCGAGCATCATGTTGCGTTCCATCATGCCGCGCACGGCGTACTCGCCGAGTTCGGTGAGCCCGCGCACGTTGCACCGGGCGTCCTCGTCGTACGAGGGGACCTCGACGCCCGCGGGGAGCCTCTTCTCGGCGCCGGGCGCGGAGGCGAGCCCGATCGGGTTGTCGGCCTGCGGGCCGGTGCACGTCTCGGTCCGCCAGAAGGTGCCGGTGGACAGGAACTGCCCGACGTTGATCGCGGTGCCGAGCGCGCCCTCGTCGAAGCGCACCCCGCACAGCGCGTTGTCGAACTTGTGGCACAGGAACATGCTGCGCACGCCGAGTGCGTACAGCTCGTCCAGTCCGGCGTCGATGTCGTCCTCGTCGCACTGCGCGATGTCCAGGACCTGCTTGCACCCGAACGGTTCGGAGGTCTCGACGCCGAGGACGACGGCGAGCTTGCCCTGCGCGATGACGCCACGGGCCTGCGCGCTGTCGGTGACGATCCGGAACCAGCCCTTGCCCGGGCCGCCGTACATGCCGTCGATGTGTGCCTGCAGGTCGTACGTCAGCTTCGCCTGCAGCCGGATCGACGTCATCTCGTCGCAGCTGCGGTCCTTGAAGAAGTACACGGAGCAGATCACGCCGTTGGTGACGAGGTCGTTGACCAGGACCCGCTGTCCGCCGCGCCAGGCACGTTCGATCCAGGCGTAGTAGTTCTGCTGGTGGGTCAGGGAGTCGTGCGCGGGCCAGTCCGCGAACGTGGGCCAGCCGACCGGGTCGTGCCTGCCGTCACCGCCATTGGTGATGAAGTCGAAGATCGCCAGCGAGCCGTCGGGGTAGTGTTCGGGACAGTCCTTGAGCGCGTCGGCGATCCCCTTCGGGGAGAAGGCCCTGCCGCAGATGAGCCGGCCGCCGAACGCCTCGTTGGACATGATGTGGTTGTGCGCGTCGACGAACCCGCGCACCTCCCCCGCGGCGTTCGTGCCCTTGAACGGCTCCCCGGTGACGCCGATCCCGGAGTCGGGCGCGGGCCGGGCGACCGGGTCCCACCAGTCGCCGCCGGCGGCGGAACTGGGCGTGGGCACGAGGGCCGCGGCCAGCACGAGGAGGAGCAGCGATACAACCCCGAGGTGTCGTCGGGTGCGGTACGTGGTCATGACGCACGTCCCTCCGTCGTGGAGTTGTCATGCCCGGAGCAAGACATGGGGTGAGGATCGCTACTGGCGCGTAGGGCGTCAAGGGTGCGCGCGTCACCCGCCCGCCGCGCGGTCCCTGACGGAAGGTCACGGGGCGAGCGGCACCGAGGCCGCGCGGGGAGCCCGCGGAGCACCGTCCCGGGCCCGCGGACCGGGCTCCGCACACCGGCCTCCTCGTCGACGGCCTCGACGGCCGGGGCGCCCGCCCGGGCACTGCCTCCCGCCGCGGGCCGGACGGACAGGCCCTATCCCTCGCCGCCCTTCTCGTAGTGCAGGGAGATGGAGCGCAGGACGTCGGCGGAGGAGACGTCGGTGCGGCCCTCGTCGTGGACCTCGGCGAGCTGGACGAAGGCGAAGGCGAGCGTGGAGGTGATCTGCACGATGGCGGGGCCCAGCTTCTCGGTGACGATGTCCGCCACCTCGCGCGCGCTCGCTTCGGCCGGCACCCGGATCCGCGGCAGCATCTCCTCCAGGAGCCGGGCGATGGCTCCGCTCCCCGTCACGTCGGCGTCCGGGTCCGCGCGCAGCCGCCGCCGCATCTCGAGTGCCTCGGTCAGGATCCCCACGCCCCGCTGCATGATCTCCCGCTGCTCCATGGGCACAGCCTAGACATGGACTGGCCCGGCCGAACCGCTTCTGACTATCATCCTTTACCTGTACAAATGAGTGCTTTGTCCATCGAGGGCGGCTGCCACACGCGGGTGTCCTCACCCGAGTGAGTGATCCATGTCCCGCACCGGCCCCACGGACGACGGCGACGAGCTTCTGGTCAGGCTCAGGACGCTGACGGCACAGGCGCGCGCGCAGGCGGAGGTGCAGCGCTCCCGGGTCGAGCTGGCCGTCGCCCTGCAGCGGGGCATGCTGCCGAGGTGGCTGCCGGTCGCCGACGGTGTGCGGCTGGCCGTGCGGTACGCGCCCGCGTACCAGGGGCTCAACGTCGGCGGTGACTGGTACGACGCCTTCACCATGCCCGACGGCCGGATCGGTCTGTCGATCGGCGACGTCCAGGGACACAACATCGAGGCGGCCGCCTTCATGGGGCAGGTCCGGGTCGGACTGCGGGCGCTCGCCTCCGTCGACAGCGAACCGGGCGAGCTCCTCGCCCGGACCAATGAGCTGCTGTTGTCCCTGAGCCCGGACCTCTTCGCCACCTGCACCTTCATGCGGCTCGATCCGGTCACCCGGCTGCTGGAGAGCGCGCGGGCGGGGCACCTGCCGTGCGTGTGGGCCACCGCGGACGGCAGGTCCGGGGTGACCGAGGACGAGGGAGGCCCCCCGCTGGGCGTCCTGCACGGGGTGGTCTATCCCGTCACCCGCTACCGGCTCGACACGGGCGGCGTCTTCGTGATGCTCACCGACGGGGTCGTGGAGGGCCCTTCCCTGCACCTCGACGAGGGTCTGGGCCGGGTGGTGCGGCTCGCGGGCGTCGCGGCGGTCGCGCGCATGGACGCGGACGCGCTCGCCGCCGCCGTGATCAAGCAGGCCGAGCGGGTGGGGCACGACGACGACGCGGCGGTCCTGGTGATCGGACACGACGGACCGGAGGGTCAGCCATAGGGCCGACAGGGCCGCGTCCCTCGCCTCGCCGCCGCGGCGGCCCCGGTGTGTGATGGCATGTGTGGTGGCTCGCCAGGATCTTCGTACACCGGCCGTCCTCGCGCTCGAGACGCTGGTCGTCGCCGCCTGCTACTACGCGGGGGGACGGCTGGGGCTGCTGCGTGAGCTGACCGTCGAGGGCGCGGTGGTCTCCCCCGTCTGGCCGCCGACGGGGGTGGCCGTCGCCTTCCTGCTGATGCTCGGGCCGCGCTGCTGGGCGGGGATCGCCCTGGGCGCCCTGCTCGTGCTCCTGCACCTCACCTCGCCCCGGCTCGCGTCGGTGGGCGTGCTGGTGGGCAACACCGCCGCGCCCGTGTGCGGGTACCTCCTGTTGCGCAAGGCGGGTTTCCGCACCGATCTCAGCCGGCTACGGGACTGCCTCAACCTCGTGTTCCTCGGCGCCTTCGGGGCCATGCTGATCAGTTCGACCACCGGCACCGCCCTCCTCGTCGGCACGGGCGACCTCCCGGCCGGGGACTTCTGGGGGGTGTGGCTGGCCTGGTGGGTGGGTGACGCGATGGGCGTCCTGCTCGTCACTCCGGTGCTGCTGCTGCTTCCCCGGGTGCGCGCCCCGGCGCGTCCCAGGAGGTGGAAGGAGGCGGTGGGCCTGGCGGCGGTGGCGGGTTGCCTGGTGCCCCTGGCCACCTTCAGCCCGGCCAGCCTGCTGTTCGTCATCTACCCGCTGCTGATCCTGGCGGCGCTGCGGTTCGAACTCCCCGGCAGCATGCTGTGCGCCCTGTTCTCCTCCGTTCTGGCCACCAGTGCGGCGGCCGACCGCACCGGGCCGTTCCAGCACCTGTCCGACGTGGAGGTCATGGTCAACCTCCAGGCCTTCAACGGGGCGATGGCCCTCACCTCCCTGCTGCTCTCCGCGGTGATCACCGAACAGCACAACACCAGGCGTTCGGTGGAGCGTGCGTGCCAGGAACTGGTCGAGGTGCTGGAGCATCTGACGGCGGGGGAGGCGGCGGCCCGGCCCCCGCGGGACGAGGACGGCCGGCCGCGGGACACGGACTGACCCCTCCCGCCCCGCCCGGGGCGGGCCGCTCACTGGTGCAACGAGTCGGCGTCACCCATGACGATCACCGGGTGCCGGTCCGGGTCGAGGGCGCGCAGGAGTTCCTTCATGTGGTGTTCCGCGAGGCTGACACAGCCCTGGGTGGGCCCCCCGTGATCGACGTGCAGCCAGATGCCGCCGCCCCGGTCGGCGCCGAGCGGACGGGTCAGGTCCAGCGGGGACGTGCCCGGCTCGCGGTTGTAGTCGATGGCGATGACGTGGTCGAAGGAGCCCTCCAGCGGTTCGCCCTCGAAACCGGTGCCTCCGACGGCGAACCCTTCCGACCGGTCGTACGGCAGCCGGGTGCCGGGGTCGGGCAGCAGTCCCCCGGCGTCGGTGAGGGTGAACACGCCGATGGGCGAGCGGAGGTCACCCGCCCGGTGGTCGTCGGTCCAGCCCCTGAGGGCGTTGTGCGCGGGCCATTCCGGGCCGCCCTCCCACCCGGAGCCGGTGTGCTGGTACAGCACGACCCGGGAGTGGTTGGCGTCCCTGCCCCGGCCGGTGACGACGACCACCTGACGGGCGTTCGCGGGGATCCACGCCAGCGTCCGGGGGCCGAGGCCGGGGACGCGGGCCGGCGGTCGCGTCCCGGGTCCGGCGCCGACCCGGCCCTGTGCGGTGTCGGCGGGACCCGGCGCGGCACCGGCGGTGCGGGGCGCGGTGCGGGCCGTGCCCGGTG
>NZ_JBEORT010000130.1:0-17451 GCF_040302425.1 Streptomyces sp. NPDC126497 | reverse complement strand
TGATGATGTTTTTGATAACATCTCCCAGTACAATACTCGGCGGTCCGCGCACGGGAGGTGCGCCCGTGCGGTCCGCCGCGGACCCGCCCGGCCGGCGGAGCACCGTCGGCCCCGGCATCACCGAAGGGACTCACACCGTGACCACCGCTGACGACACCGGAGCCCTGTGGCTGCGGCGCTACCACCCGGCCGACGCCGACGCGGTACGGCTGGTCTGCTTCCCGCACGCGGGCGGTTCGGCCAGCTTCTACCACCCGGTCTCGGCTCGGTTCGCCCCGGCCGCCGAGGTCCTGTCACTGCAGTACCCCGGCCGTCAGGACCGGCGCAGGGAGCCCTGCGTGGAGGACCTCGGCCGGCTGGCCGACCTGGTCGCCGAGCAGTTGCTGGCGCTGGACGACCGGCCCTGCGTGTTCTTCGGGCACAGCATGGGCGCGACGCTGGCCTTCGAGACGGCGTGGCGGCTGGAGCAGAAGGACGCCGGACCGCTCACCGTCATCGCCTCCGGCCGGCGGGGCCCGTCGACCACGCGTGCCGAGGAGGTGCACCTGCGGGACGACGACGGGATCGTCGCCGAGATGAAGCGGCTGAACGGCACCGCGGCGGGTGTCCTCGGCGACGAGGAGATCCTGCGCATGGCCCTGCCGGCGCTGCGCGGCGACTACCGCGCCATCGAGACGTACTCCTGCCCGCCGGAGCGGACGGTGCGCTGCGGGATCACCGTGCTCACCGGCGACGGCGACCCGCTCACCACGGTCGAGGAGGCCGAGCGCTGGCGGGAGCACACCGAAGGCCCGTTCCGGCTGCGGGTGTTCACCGGCGGCCACTTCTTCCTCACCCGGCACCTGACCGCGGTCAACGGCGAGATCGCCGACGCCCTCGACCTGGCGCGGTCCGCCCCGGCGTCCTGACGTCCGCCCGGGCGGCTCCGCCGGACGGCACCGCCCGGGCAGGCGCAGGAGTCGTGGTCGGCCCACCACCGGAGAGCCCGCGCACGGCCGGACCGTCACCCGCG
The DNA here is from genome assembly GCF_040302425.1 of Streptomyces sp. NPDC126497. Taxonomy (NCBI): domain Bacteria; kingdom Bacillati; phylum Actinomycetota; class Actinomycetes; order Kitasatosporales; family Streptomycetaceae; genus Streptomyces; species Streptomyces sp. NPDC126497. The sequence continues at coordinate 16,439 of NZ_JBEORT010000130.1, read as the reverse complement.
TCCGTCACGTCCCACGTCACTTTCCGCCCACGCGCCTCCCGGACAAGGAAACGCTCATGCGCACACTGCTCGTCGACAACTACGACTCGTTCACCTACAACCTGTTCCACTACCTGGCCCGGGTCAACGGGCGGGAGCCCGAGGTGATCCGCAACGACGACCCGGCGTGGCGGCGGGGGCTCCTCGACTCCTTCGACAACGTGGTGCTCTCCCCCGGTCCCGGCACACCGCACCGGCCCGCCGACTTCGGGCTGTGCGCGGGAATCGCCGAGGAGGGCCGGCTGCCCGTGCTCGGGGTGTGCCTGGGCCACCAGGGGATGGCGCTGGCCCACGGCGCCTCGGTGGGCCGCGCGCCCGAGCCGCGCCACGGCCGGACCTCCGCCGTGCGGCACGACGGCACCGGACTGTTCGAGGGGCTGCCGCAGCCGCTGGAGGTGGTCCGCTACCACTCCCTCGCCGTGACGGACCTGCCGCCGGAGCTCGAGGCCACGGCGTGGTCACCGGACGGGGTGCTGATGGCGTTGCGCCACCGGACGCTGCCGCTGTGGGGTGTCCAGTTCCACCCGGAGTCCATCGGCACCCGGGAGGGCCATCGGCTGCTGGAGAACTTCCGCCGGCTGACCGAGCGGCACGGCCGCTCCCGTCCCGGCGGGACCGGGCCGACCGGCACGCGGGGCGTTCCGGAACAGCGGCGCTCCCCCGACGCCACGGGGACGGCCGGGAGCGCGACGGCGGGCACGGGTGGCGGGCGGGCGGCGGTGCCGGCCGGGGCCGGCGGGCGGGCGGCGGACGGCGCCCCGGTACGGCGGCTGCGGGTCCTCGTCGAACGGCTGCGCACCCGCTGGGACGCGGAGGTCGCCTTCGACTGGCTGTTCCGCACCGGCGACCACCCGTTCTGGCTGGACAGCAGCCGCCCGGGCGGACGCCTCGGACAGCTGTCCGTGATGGGGGACGCCTCCGGTCCGCTGGCCCGGGTCGCCACGGCGGACGTGGGGGCCGGCACCGTGACCGTCACCGGGGGCGGCGTCACCCGCGTCGAACGGTCGGCCTTCCTGTCCTGGCTGGAGCGGGACCTCGCCGGACTGAGCACCGACGTGCCCGAGCTGCCCTTCGACTTCGCCCTCGGCTGGGTCGGCTGCCTCGGTTACGAACTGAAGGCGGAGTGCGACGGGGAGGCGGCGCACCGTTCCCCCGACCCCGACGCCGTCCTCGTCTTCGCCGACCGCGCCCTGGTCCTCGACCACCGTACCGGCACGACCTATCTGCTGGCCCTGGCCGAGGACGGCGACGAGGAGGCGGCCCGCTCCTGGCTCGCCTCGGCCGCCGCCGCCCTGGAGACGGTGGCGGGCTGGGAACCGGAGCCCTGGGAACCCCCCGCGGCCGGCGGCACCGGGCCGGTGGTGCTGCGCCACGACCGCGACGCCTACCTCAAGCTGATCGACGCCTGCCAGCAGGAGATCGCGGCCGGTGAGACGTACGAGGTGTGCCTGACCAACATGGCCGAGGCGGACACCGACCTGGACCCGTGGCAGGCGTACCGCTGTCTGCGCCGGGTGAGCCGGGCGCCGTTCGCCGCGTTCCTGCACTTCGGGCCGATGGCCGTGCTCAGCACGTCGCCCGAGCGGTTCCTGCGCATCGACCGGTACGGCGTGATGGAGTCCAAGCCCATCAAGGGCACCCGGCCGCGCGGCGGCACCCCGCGGGAGGACGCACGGCTCGCGGAGGAGCTGGCGGTCTGCGAGAAGGACCGCGCCGAGAACCTGATGATCGTCGACCTGGTCCGGCACGATCTCGGCCGGTGCGCGGAGGTCGGCTCGGTCGTCGCGGACCCGGTGTTCCAGGTGGAGACGTACGAGACGGTGCACCAGCTGGTGAGCACGGTGCGGGCACGGCTGCGCCCGCACCTCAGCCCGGTCGCCGCCGTGCGCGCCGCGTTCCCCGGCGGTTCGATGACGGGGGCGCCGAAGATCCGCACCATGCAGATCATCGACCGGCTGGAGGGCGGCCCGCGCGGCGTGTACTCGGGGGCCATCGGCTACTTCTCGCTCACCGGGGCGGTGGACCTGAGCATCGTCATCCGCACGGTGGTGCTCAGCGGGAACCGGCTGCGCTACGGCGTCGGCGGCGCCGTCATCGCGCTGTCGGACCCCGCGGCGGAGTTCGAGGAGACGGCGGTGAAGGCGACGCCGCTGCTGCGGCTGCTGGGCGCCGATTTCCCCGGACGCGTGGACCTCGCGGACGACGACACGGACGACGCGGCGGCCGGGGCCGCTCCGACGGACCCGGCCGCCCGGGGCGCGTCGCACGACGGGCGGGAGGCCCTGCCCCTGCCCCGGTCCGGCTGACCCGCCGCGGACCGTCCCGGCGGGGCCACGGGGTCCCGCCGGGACTCCGTCGTGTCCGCGGGCGGGCGCCCGCTCCCCCGCGCCGGCTCCCGTACGCGTACGGCGGCCCATGTCTAGGGAAAACCCGGGGTGCCGGGCAACAGCCTGGGAGGGTTCCCCGTTCGCCGGAAACGCTCGACCCCCGGGAGTGATGGTGCCCGTCCACGCCGACGACTACGTGATCCAGCCGCCCGGTGCCGCCGACGGCGGGCTGGACGGCCTCACCCTGCCCGCCGTGTTCGCCGCGGCCGTGCGCGACGGGGGTGACGCGGTGGCGCTGGTGGACGGCGCACGCGCCCGGACCTGGCGGGAGTGGCGGGCCGAGGTGGACGCGCTGGCCCGCGGGCTCCAGGAGGCCGGTGTCGGACCCGGTGACGTGGTCGCCCTGCACCTGCCCAACTGCTGGGAGTACGTCACGCTGCACCTGGCGGCGGCGTCGGTGGGGGCCGTCACCCTGCCCGTCCACCGGGGCAACGCCCCCGCCGACGTACGGGCCCTGCTGGAGCGGGTCGCCCCGGCGGCGCTCGCGCTGCCGTCGGGCGGCCAGGACGCCGGCGGCCCGCTCGGTGCGGCGGCGCTGCGTGAGGCGCTGCCGTCGCTGCGTGCCGTCCTGGTCGCCGGCGGCGACGCCGCGGACGGGGCGGAGACGGTCGAGGGGCTGCTGGCGCGCCGGGCGGGTGAGCGGCCCCGGCCGGTGGAGGTGCGTCCCGAGGCGCCGTTGCTGTTGCTCCCCTCCTCCGCCACCACCTCCGCGCGGCCCAAGATCTGTCTGCACACCCACGACTCGCTGCTCACCAACTCCCGTGCGGCGACCGAGGACAGCGCCGGGCCCTACGGCGGCACCCTGATCACGGCGTGCCCGCTGACCCACTGCTTCGGGCTGCAGTCGGTGTACTCGGCGCTGTTCCGTTCCGGCCGTCAGGTGCTGCTGGGTTCGTGGGACGTGGACCGCTTCCTGGAGCTGGCGCGGGCGGAGCGGCCGAGCGTGGTGGTCGCCGTGCCGGCGCAGCTGCACGACGTGGTGGCGCGGGTCCGGGAGTCGGAGTCGGGTGCGGGTTTCTGCCCGGAGCGGGTGCTGACCGCCGGTGCCGCCCTGCCCGCCGCCCTGGTGCGCGAGGTGCGGGAGACCCTGGGCACCGCGCTGGTGGTGGTGTGGGGCATGTCGGAGGCCGGGAACGGCACCAGCACTCTGGCCGGGGACCCGCCGGAGGTCGCCGCGCGCAGTGTGGGGCGGCCGGTGCGGGGCGCGCGGATGCGCGTCCTCGGCGAGGACGGGCGGCCGTGCGCCCCCGGCGAGTGCGGGGAGCTGTACTACCGCAGCCCCAGCATGTTCCGCGGTTACTACGGCGAGCCGGAGCTGACCCGGTCGGTGGTGTCCGAGGACGGCTGGCTGCGCACCGGTGACCTCGCCTCGATCGACGCGGACGGTCTCGTGGTGTTCCACGGCCGCTCCGCCGAACTGATCAACGTGGGCGGGCGCAAGTTCAACGCCGTGGAGATCCAGGGCCTGCTGGCGGATCTGCCCGGCATCGGGCCGCTGGCGGTGGTCGCCAGACCCGATCCGCGGCTCGGGGAGTACCCCTGCCTGGTGGTGACCGCGTCGCCGGACGCCGGGAGCGTGCCGGGGAGCCCGGTCGGCCTCGGGGAGGTGACGGCGTTCCTGCGGGAACGCGGCGTCGCCGAGTACAAGATCCCGCTGGAGCTCGTCGTCCTGCCGGCCCTGCCGCGCACACCCGCCGGGAAGATCGACCGGCGGGCGCTGGAGCGGATCCTGGCCGACGCCGCGGCGCACCCCGGGCAGGTCCCCGACGACGCACCCCGCCCGGACCCGCGCACGGCCCTCGACCTGGTCGTCGCCGCGGTCGCCGAGGTGCTCGGCGCGGGGGACGCGGACGGTACGGAACCCATCGGACCGGACGTCACGTTCCGCGCGCACGGCCTCGATTCGGTGGCCTCGGTGCGGCTGCGCAACGCGCTCACCGAGGCCACGGGGCTCCCGCTGCCCGCCGCGGTGGCCTTCGACTTCCCGACCCCGGCCGCCCTCGCCCGGGAACTGGCCGGGCTGAACGGCCGGGACGAGGAACCGTCGCCCGGCCCGGTGGGCGGCGACGAGCCCGTGGCGATCGTGGGCATGGCCTGCCGGCTGCCCGGGGACACCGCCTCCCCCGAGGCGCTGTGGGCGCTGCTGGCCGGCGGCGTGGACGCCGTGTCCGGGTTCCCCACCGACCGCGGCTGGCCTCTGGACACCCTCTTCGACGACGACCCGGAGCACCCGGGCACCTCCTACGCCCGCGAGGGCGGCTTCCTGCGCGACGCCGCCCACTTCGACGCCGGGTTCTTCGGCATGTCGGCACGGGAGGCGCTCGCCACCGACCCGCAGCAGCGGCTGCTGCTGGAGCTCGCCTGGGAGGCGGTGGAGCGGGCCCGGATCGATCCGCTGACGCTGCGCGGCAGCCGTACCGGTGTGTTCACCGGCGCCATGTACCACGACTACGCGACGGGCGCGACCGACCCGTCCGGCGAACTGGAGGGACTGCTCCCGGTGGGTACCTCCGCCGGTGCGCTGTCCGGGCGGATCTCGTACACCCTGGGCCTCGACGGCCCCGCCCTGACCGTGGACACGGCCTGCTCCTCGTCGCTGGTCGCGCTGCACCTGGCGTGCCGGTCGCTGCGGTCCGGGGAGTCGGACCTGGCGCTCGCCGGGGGTGTGGCGGTGATGGCGACGCCGGCGCCGTTCGTGGGCTTCTCCCGGCTGCGGGGCCTGTCCCCGGACGGCCGCTGCAAGTCCTTCGGCGAGGGCGCCGACGGGGCCGCCTGGTCGGAGGGCGCCGGCCTGCTGCTCCTGGAGCGGCTGTCCGACGCCCGGCGGAACGGCCGTCCCGTGCTCGCGGTGATCCGCGGCTCGGCGGTCAACCAGGACGGCGCCTCCAACGGCCCGACCGCGCCCAACGGGCTCGCCCAGCGCCGGGTCATCCGACGGGCGCTGGCCGACGCGGGACTGACCGCGGCGGACGTGGACGTGGTGGAGGCGCACGGCACCGGCACGCCGCTCGGCGACCCGATCGAGGCGCAGGCACTGCTCGACACCTACGGACGGGAGCGTCCCGAGGGGCGTCCGCTGTGGCTGGGCTCGGTCAAGTCGAACCTGGGCCACACCCAGGCGGCGGCCGGCGTGGCCGGGGTGATGAAGATGGTGCTGGCGATGGGGCACGGGGTGCTGCCGCGCACCCTGCACGCGGACACCCCCAGCACCCGGGTGGACTGGTCCTCCGGCACCGTCCGGCTGCTGACCGAGGCACGGGAGTGGCCGGCCCGGGACGGCGGGCCCCGCCGGGCGGCCGTCTCGTCGTTCGGCATCAGCGGCACCAACGCCCACCTGGTGCTCGAGGAGGCGCCGGCCGAGGCCCAGGCCGCACCGCCCGGGCGGGCCGCGGACGCCCAGGACGCCGAGGGGGCCGTCGTGCCGTGGCTGGTGTCGGCCCGGGACGCGACGGCGCTGCGGGGCCAGGCGCGGCGGCTGGCCGAGTACGCCGGGGCGCACCCGGAGGTGTCGGCCCGCGACATCGCGTACTCCCTGCTCACCACCCGCTCCCTGCACGGCCGTACGGCGCTGCTCACCGGGACCGGCCGGGACGCGCTCGTCGCGGCGGCCGCCCGGTTCGCCCGGGGCGACGCCACCGGGGCGGAGGGCCGGGGCGCGGGCGGCGGATTCGCGGAGACCGCGTTCGTCTTCACCGGTCAGGGCAGTCAGCGTCCCGGCATGGGCCGCGCGCTCGCCGCCGCGTTCCCGGTGTTCGACGCCGCGCTGCGGGAGGCGTGCGCGGAGCTCGACCCGCTGCTGGAGCGGCCGCTGACCTCGGTGATGTGGGCCGGCCCGGACAGCGGGGAGGCCGGGCTGTTGCACGGCACCGGCTACGCCCAGCCCGCCCTGTTCGCCTTCCAGGTGGCCCTGTACCGGCTGCTGGCCTCCTGGGGGGTGACGCCCACCCGGCTGGTGGGCCACTCGGTGGGCGAGATCGCCGCCGCGCACGTGGCGGGCGTGCTGAGCCTGCCGGACGCCTGCGCGCTGGTCGCCGCGCGCGGCCGGTTGATGCAGTCGCTGCCGCCGGGCGGCGCGATGGTGGCCGTCCGCTGCTCCGAGGACGACGTGCTGCCGTGGCTGGAGGGGCGTTCCCGGGACATCGCCGTCGCCGCGGTGAACGGCCCGCGGTCGGTGGTGCTGTCGGGCGCGGAGGGTCCGCTGGCCGAACTGGCCGGTGAGCTGACCGCCGCCGGGCACAGGACGCGCCGCCTGGAGGTCAGCCACGCCTTCCACTCGCCGCTGATGGACCCGGTGCTCGACGAGTTCCGGGCCACCGTGGCGTCCCTGTCCTTCGCCGGGCCCGAGGTGCCGCTGGTCTCCGGGGTCACCGGCCGCCCGCTCACCGCCGAGGAGGCCCGCGATCCCGGCCACTGGGTGCGGCACGCCCGGGAGGCGGTCCGGTTCGCGGACGCGGTCGGACACCTGGCCGACGCGCGGACCGGCGTCTACGTGGAGCTGGGCCCCGAGGCCGCGCTCACCCCGATGGTCGACGAGTGCCTGGAGGAACGCCTCGGGCCCCGGGAGCCGGGCACCGGGCCGGTGGTGGAGCCGCTGCTGCGGGGCGGGGAGGACGAGGAGGGGGCTCTGCTCGCCGCCGCCGTGCGGCTGCACGCGCACGGCCTGCCCGTCGACTGGCCGGCGGTGCTGCCCGGCGCGCGGACGGTCCCCCTGCCCACGTACGCCTTCCGGCACGAGTCGTACTGGCTGGCCTCGGTGCCCGTCGGCACGGTGACCGTGGGGAGCCCCGGGACGGCGGGGACGGCGGACGCGGCACCGGCGCTGGCCGAGCGGCTGGCGGGCCTGACGGAGGCGGAGGGCGAGGCCCTGGTGACGGAGCTGGTGCGCGGCGAGCTGGCGGCCGTGGTCGGCGGGGAGCTGCCGCCGGACGCCGGCGCGGGAGTGGCCTTCACCGAACTGGGCGTCACCTCCGTCACCGCCGTCGAACTGCGCAACCGGCTCACCGCCGTCACCGGGGTGCGGCTGCCGCCGACCCTGGTCTTCGACCACCCCTCCCCCGTCGCGGTGGCCCGGCTGGTGTGCGACACGCTCCGGCGGTCCGGGCCGGTCCGTGTCCGGGACGCGGGCGCCCTGGTCGACGAACTCGAGGCACTGCTCACGTCGGGCGCGGACCTCGACTCCGGGACGGCGGTGCGGCTGAGGACCCTGGCCGCCCGCTGGGCGCCGGCCCGCGCCGACGGCGGGGAACCGGTCGCCGGTCCCCTGGACCTGGAGGACGCGACGGACGAGGACCTGTTCCGCCTCATGGACGGGGCGGCCGGTACGGAGGCGCCGGGCGGCCGGTAGACGGTCCCCGGCGTGCCCCCACGTTCCCCGTCCCGTCGTCCGGCGGGCGGCGGCTTCCACGGGCCGGCCGGTGGCCGGCCCTCCACCCAGCGCACATCCACCAGCGGGAGATCACCTCATGAGCGGGCTCGTCATGCCCCCCGTCGCCCGGTCCGGAGCGGGGGCCGACTCCGGCCCCGGCGGCGATCCGATGATCGTGGCGGATTCCGTCAGCAAGTCGTTCGGCACGGTCGACGCCCTGGACTCGGTCAGCGTCAGCGCCCGCCAGGGCACGGTCCTGGCACTCCTCGGCCACAACGGAGCCGGCAAGACCACGCTCGTCAACATTCTCACCACCGCGCTGCCCCTGTCCTCGGGACGGGCCTCGGTGGCGGGGTACGACGTGACCCGCGACCCCTTCGAGATCCGCCGCCGTATCGGTCTCACCGGCCAGTTCGCGTCGGTGGACACCCAGCTCAGCGGCCGGGACAACCTCGTCCTGATCGCCCGGCTGCTCGGGGCGGGACGCCGGGCCGCCCGCTCCCGGGCCGAGGAGCTGCTGGAGCTGTTCGAGCTGACCGAGGTCGCCGACCGGCGCGCGAGCGGCTACTCGGGCGGGCTGCGGCGCCGCCTCGACCTGGCCGTCTCCCTGGTCGGCGGCCCTCAAGTGATCTTCCTCGACGAACCCACCACCGGCCTGGACCCGTCCAGCCGGCTGAAGCTGTGGGAGATCGTCGAGGGCTTGGTCGAGCAGGGCGCCACGGTCCTGCTGACCACGCAGTACCTGGAGGAGGCCGACCGGCTCGCCGACTCGATCGCGGTGCTCTCCGCCGGCAAGGTCGTCGCCTCCGGCACCGCGGACGAGCTCAAGGCCACGGTCGGCCGGCGCACCGTCACGCTGACGCTGGACAGCGACGACGCGCCCGCGCGGGCCGGCGCCGCGCTGCGCGGCGCCGGGTTCGCGCCGGCCGGCGGCGAGGACGGCACCCGCGGCCTCGTCGTCCCGATCGACACCACCCGGGAGATCGCCGACGTCATCCGCGCGCTGGACCGGGTCGGGGTCGAGATCGTCGAGCTGGCGTTCGGCGAACCGACCCTGGACGACGTGTATCTGACCCTCGCCGAGCAGCACGCCCGGATCCCGGCGTGACCGCCGCCCGACGCCCTCCGTGGAGGACCTCTTGACCACGCACCCCGCCCCCGCCCCGCGCCCGCACGCGACCGCTGCCGTCGCGCTCAAGGCACCCGACTTCGGCGGGAGTTCGTTCCCCGCCCAGGTGCGGGTCCTCACCGGGCGGTCGCTGCGGGCGATGGTGACCGACCCGGGCATCGTGCTGTTCGGCCTGATCCAGCCCGTCGTCATCCTGTTCGTGCTGACCCAGGTGTTCAGCAGCATGGGCATGCCCCCGCACTTCCCGGACGGCGTCAGCTACCTCGACTTCGTGCTGCCGGCCGTCCTGGTGGACAACGCCGCGCAGTCGGCGATGCAGTCCGGGGTGGGCCTCGTGGAGGATTTGCGCAACGGCGTGGTCGCCAGGCTGCGTTCACTGCCGGTGCACCCCGGGGCCCTGCTGGTCGCGCGCAGCCTCGTGGGGCTGGTGCGCAGCGCCGTGCAGATCCTCGTGATCATGGTGCTGGCGATGACCGTCCTGGGCTACTCCCCCAACGGGGGCGTCGCCGAACTCGCCCTGTCCGCCGGGCTGACGCTCTTCATCAGCTTCGCCCTGGGCTGGGCCTTCATCGCGGCCGGCGCCTGGCTGCGGCGTGCGGAGCCCCTGCAGAACCTCGCCCTGATCGTGATCTTCCCGCTGATGTTCGCGTCCAGCGCGTACGTGCCGGTCGCCGACCTGCCGGGCTGGCTGGCTGCCGTCGCCCAGGTGAACCCGCTGACGTACGCCATCGACGCCACCCGCGCCCTCGCGCTGGACGTGCCGGGCCTCGACCACGCGGTTCCCGCGCTGCTCATCGGCGCGGTGATCAGCGCGGCGGGCGCGTCCGCCGCCCTGGCCGGCTTCCGCCGGCCGCTCTGACTCCGCGCCACGCCCCCGGGCGCGGGACCGGGCCGGGGGTCGCCGTACGGCGACCACGGGCCTTCTTCGTATGGGCACGGGCCTTCTCCGTGCGGGCACGGGCCTTTCCGTGCGGACACGGGGTTTCTCCGTGTGCCCACATGATCCTTTCCTCGTCGCGCTGACCACGGGTCCTTGTCGTGCGGCTCCCGGTCCCTTGTCCGTGCGGGCCCTCGGTCCTCTTCCCCCCGGGCACGGTGCGAGGGCCGAACGGTCGTACCGGAGCCGTGGTCCGGGCACGGACGTCATGGTCGGCGCGGGACGCCCCGCGGGTCGTGCCGGCCCCGCCGCCCGCGTCCCGGTCGGGTGCGATGTGCGCCCCGGGCGCGCGCAGCGCCTGTGGCGCTCTGCCCGCCGCGGTCGTCGACCGCTCCCAAACGGGCGACATCGAATGTCAGGCCGACGACGAAAACACCGGTCAGAGGGTTTCACGACGGCCCACGCCCACTCCGAACGGGCATCCCGGGAAGGAGAAACGGGTCGACCTCCCCGTTCTCGGGCGTGAAGCGGCCCACCGGCCGCCTCGTCCGGGAAAGCCCTCTCTCCGAAACGATGCCGCCCTCCCCGCGTGTGGCGGGGAGGGCGGCATCGGCGGCGCCGGGGCTTCACCCGGCCGGCGCGTCGCTAGGAGAGGCCGAGTTCGTTGTCGAGCAGGTCGAAGACCTCCTCGTCCGTGGCGGAGTCGAAGTCGAACCCGTCGTCCTCCTCGCCGGACGCCTGCGTGCGCAGCGACTGCCACTTGCTGCGCAGCACCTCCAGCCGGCTCGCGACCTGTGCGAAGAGGTCGGCGTCCGCTTCGATGCCCGAGATGCTCCTCTCCAGCCTGTCCAGCTCCGCCAGGACCGTCCCCGGTCCGTCGGCCGGGGCCGGGGCGACGCGCGCGTGCAGGTGGGCGACGAGTTCACCGGGCGTGGGGTGGTCGAACAGGAGGGTGGCCGGGAGGCGGGTGCCGGTGAGCGCGCCGAGCCGGTTGCGCAGTTCGACGGAGGTCAGCGAGTCGAAGCCGAGGTCCTGGAAGGGCCGGTCCGGTTCGACGTCGGCCGGGTCCAGGTGGCCGAGGACGACGGCGATCTGCCCGCGCACCAGCTCCAGCAGTGCCTCCCGGCCCTCCGCCGGGGTGAGTGCGGACAGCCGCCGGGTGAGGTCCGCGGCGGTGGCCGTCGCCCCCGCCGCCGCGACCGTGCGGCGGGAGGTCACCCGGATCAGCGACCGGAACAGCGGCGGGATCCCGCCGAGGGACCGCAGGGTCCCCAGGTCCAGCCGCACGGGCAGGACCGCGGCTCCCGCGTCGACGGTGCGGAGCGTGTCGAACAGGGCCAGGCCCTGCTCCGGCGGCATCGGCGGCATGCCCGCCCTGGTCATCCGCGCGATGTCGGCCTCGCCGAGCCCGCCGGTCATGCCGCTGCCCCTGGTCCAGGGGCCCCAGCCGAGGGACAGGGCGGGCAGGCCCTGGTTCCGGCGGTGCCGGGCGAGGGCGTCCAGGAAGGCGTTGCCCGCCGCGTAGTTGGCCTGGCCCGCGTTGCCGAGCGTGCCGGCCACCGAGGAGAACAGCACGAAGGCGTCGAGCGGGAGGTCCGCGGTGGCCTCGTGCAGGTGCCAGGCGGCGTCCGCCTTGGGCCGCAGCACGGCGGCGAGCCGCTCGGGCGTGAGGGAGTCGATCGTTCCGTCGTCCAGGACGCCCGCCGCGTGGATCACGGCGCGCAGCGGCCGGTCGGCGGGCACCTCGGCGAGCAGCCGGTCGAGGGCGGCGCGGTCCGTCACGTCGCAGGCTGCGACGGTGACCCGGGCGCCCTCCGCCTCGAGCGCGGCGGCGAGTTCACCGGCGCCGTCGGCGGCGGGGCCGCGCCGGCTGACCAGCAGCAGGCTCCGCACGCCGTGCTCGGTCACCAGGTGGCGGGCGACGGCGGCACCGAGGCCGCCGGTGCCACCGGTGACGAGGACCGTGCCGTCGGTGTCCCAGGCGCCCGTTCCCCGCGGTTCGGGGGCCGGGACCCGGACCAGCCGGGGCACGAGCACCCGGCCCTCGCGCACCGCGAGTTGCGGTTCGTCGGAGGCGGGCGCGAGAACGGCGGACGGAAGGACTTCCTCCGTTCCCGTCCCCCTCTCCGTGCCCGGGTGCTCCAGGTCCAGCAGGGTGAACCTGTCGGGGTGTTCCGCCTGGGCCGCGCGCACCAGGCCCCACACGGCGGCCGCGGCCGGGTCGGCTCCGTCGGTCGCGCCCCGGGTGACGACGACCAGGCGGGAGGCGGCGAACCGGTCGTCGGCGAGCCAGGTGCGGAGCGCCTCCAGGACGTGGGCCGTCGCGGTGTGCGCGGCGCGCGCCCGGTCGTCCGGTGCCGCGCCGGTGGGGACCGGCAGGAGGACGACCGGCGGTACCGGGTCCTCCGCCGCCGCGTCGGCCAGCGCCGTCAGGTCCGCGTACCTGCCGGCAGCGGCGGCGTCACGGACGGCCGCGTCGAGGACGCCGTCGGCCGGGCCGATCAGGGCGACCCGCGCGGCCTCGTTCCCGCTCCCGGCCCCGGCCGTGGATCCGGCCGCCGGTGCGTCGGACCGTGCGCCGGCCGTCCGCTCCGGCGCCGGGACCCAGTCCAGGGCGAACAGGGAGTCCCGGTCGGGGCCCGCCGCGGTGCCGAGCTGTGCGGCGGAGACCGGGCGGGTCACCAGGGAGCCGACGGTGGCCACCGGTGCGCCGGTGGTGTCGGCCACGGCGATGGCGAGGGTGCCGTCGTCGGCCCGGGAGAGCCGGATGCGGACGGCCGACGCGCCGGCCGCGTGCAGGGACACGCCGCTCCAGGCGAACGGCACCCCGCCGTCCTGCGGCGGGTCGCCGTCGGCGGCGGTGCCGGTCAGGGCGGTGGCGTGCAGTGCGGCGTCGAAGAGCGCCGGGTGCAGGCCGTACGCGCCGCCGTCGGCGCCGTCGGGCAGGACGGCCTCGGCGAACACCTCGCCGTCGCGCCGCCAGGCGGCCCGCAGTCCCCGGAACACCGGCCCGTAGGCGAAGCCGGAGTCCTCGAAGCGTTCGTACAGGCCGTCCGTGTCGAGCGGTTCGGCCTTCTCGGGCGGCCAGACGGTCGCGTCGAAGTCCGTGGCGGCCGAGGCCGCCGGGCCGGTCGCGAGGACGCCCTCGGCGTGTGTCGTCCAGGTGGCCCCGGGGTCGTCGGCGGGCCGGGAGTGGATGCCCAGGGCGCGGCGGCCCGAGCCGTCGGGGGCGCCGACGCCGACCTGGAGCCGGACGGCGCCCCGGGCGGGCAGGACCAGCGGTGCGGCGAGGGTGAGTTCCTCCACCAGCTCGCAGTCCAGGGAGTTCGCGGCGTGCACCGCCAGCTCCAGCAGGGCGGTGCCGGGGACGAGGACGGCGCCCATGACGACGTGGTCGGCGAGCCAGCCGTGCGTGCCGGCCGACAGCCGTCCGGTGAACAGGTGGCCGTCGGATCCTGCGAGTTCGACCGCGCCGCTGAGCAGCGGGTGGTCGGCGGGCGCCAGACCGGCGGCCTCCGCCCCCGCGCCCACGCGCATCTCCGCGGGCCAGAAGCGGCGCCGCTGGAAGGCGTACGTGGGCAGGGCGACCCGGCGGGCGCCCCGGCCGGCGAAGAACGCGGACCAGTCGACGGGCACGCCGTGGCCGTGCAGCCGGGCGAGGGCGTCGACCAGGGCGGTCTCGCCGGGGGTGGTGCGCCGCTGGGCGGCGACGGTCACGGCGTGCTCGGGCAGCGTCTCGCGCGCCATGGCCGAGGCGACGCCGTCGGGGCCGAGTTCCAGGAACCGGGTGACGCCCTGTTCGTGCAGGGTCCGCACCCCGTCGGCGAAGCGGACGGCCTCGCGGACGTGCCGTACCCAGTAGTCGGCGGAGCACAGCTGGTCCGCGGTGGCGAGGGCTCCGGTCAGGTTGGAGACGACGGGCAGGGCGGGCGGCCGGGGCGACAGCCGCTCCAGCACGGCCCGGAACTCCTCCAGCATCGGTTCCATCAGCGGGGAGTGGAACGCGTGCGACACCCGCAGGGCGGTCGTACGGCGGCCCTGCTCCCGGAAGACCGCGGCCACCTTCTCCACGTCCTCGGCGGCACCCGACACCACCACGGAGGCGGGACCGTTGACGGCGGCGACACCGACACGGCCGGTGAGGTGCGGCAGCACCTCGGCCTCGGTCGCCTGCACCGCCGTCATGGCGCCGCCGGCGGGCAGCGCCTGCATCAGCCGGCCGCGGGCGGCGACCAGCGCGCAGGCCTCCTCCAGGGTGAAGACCCCGGCGACGTGGGCCGCGGTGACCTCGCCGATGGAGTGCCCCGCCACGTACTCGGGGACGACGCCGAACGACTCGGCGAGCCGGTACAGGGCCGTACCGAGGGCGAAGAGGGCGGCCTGGGCGCAGGCGGTGCCGTTCAGGGTGTCCTCGTCGTCGCCCCAGACGACCTCGCGCAGCGGCCGGTCCAGGTGTTCGTCCAGTCCGGCGCAGACCGCGTCGAAGGCCTCGGCGAACACCGGGAACCGCTCGTACAGGTCCCGGCCCATGCCGAGCCGCTGCGATCCCTGGCCCGGGAAGAGGACGGCGAGCAGTCCCTCCCGGGCCGTGGTGGCCGGCTCCTCGCCCCGAGCCACCGCGCCCAGGGCCGCCAGCAGCCCGTCGCGGTCCGCGCCGACGACCGCGACGCGGTGTTCGAACGCCGCGCGGGTGGTCGCCAGCGAGTACGCGATGTCGAGCGGGCGCGGCGCGTCCGCACCGGCCGTCCCGGCCCGCTCGACGTGCGCCAGCAGGCGTTCGGCCTGGGCACGCAGGGCGTCCCGGTCGCGCGCCGACAGCAGCCACGGTACGACCGCGGCCGGCGCCGGGGCCACGTCGTCCGCCCTGCCGGGGGCGGCGGGGGCCGTCGGCACCGCGGCGGGCGCCTGCTCGACGATGACGTGGGCGTTGGTTCCGCTGATGCCGAAGGAGGAGACGCCGGCGCGGCGCGGGCGGCCGGTGCCGGTCCACTCCCGCTGTTCGGTCAGCAGCTCGACGGACCCGGTGGTCCAGTCGACCTGGTCGCTGGGGGCGTCCACGTTGAGGGTGGCGGGCAGCACGCCGTGCCGCATCGCCATCACCATCTTGATGACGCCCGCGACACCGGCGGCGGCCTGCGTGTGACCGATGTTGGACTTCACCGAGCCGAGCCACAGGGGGCGTTCCCGGGGCCGGTCCTGGCCGTAGGTGGCGAGCAGCGCCTGCGCCTCGATCGGGTCGCCGAGCGTGGTGCCCGTGCCGTGCGCCTCGACCGCGTCGATCTGGTCGGCGGCGAGCCGCGCGTTGGCGAGGGCCTGCCGGATCACGCGGCGCTGGGAGGGGCCGTTGGGGGCGGTGAGTCCGTTGCTCGCGCCGTCCTGGTTGACGGCGGAGCCCCGGACCACGGCCAGCACCTCGTGCCCGTTGCGCAGCGCGTCGGACAGCCGCTCCACCACGAGGAAGCCGGCGCCCTCGGAGAACCCGGTGCCGTCGGCCGCCGCGGCGAACGACTTGCACCGGCCGTCGGGCGCGAGCCCGCCCTGGCGGCCGAACTCGACGAACACACCGGGCGTGGCCAGCACGGTGACACCGCCGGTGACGGCGAGAGAGCAGTCGCCCTGCCGCAGTGCCTGCACCGCGAGGTGCAGCGCGACCAGGGAGGACGAGCAGGCGGTGTCGACGGACACCGCCGGGCCCTCGAGGCCGAGCTTGTAGGCGATGCGGCCGGTGACGACGCTGCCGTTGCCGTCGCTGCCGGGATAGTCGTGGTACATCACGCCGGCGAAGACACCGGTGCGGCTGCCCTTGAGCGAGCCGGGGTCGATGCCCGCGCGCTCCAGCGCCTCCCAGGACAGTTCCAGCGCCAGCCGCTGCTGCGGGTCCATCGCCAGTGCCTCGCGGGGCGAGACGCCGAAGAACCCGGGGTCGAAGTCGGCCGCCCCGTCGAGGAAGCCGCCCTCCCGCGCGTAGTAGCCGTCGGGGCGCCGGGCCTCCGGGTCGCGCAGCATCGACAGGTCCCATCCCCGGTCCTCGGGGAACGGGGTGATGGCGTCCGCGCCGTCCGTCACCAGCCGCCACAGGTCCTCGGGCGAGGTCACCCCGCCCGGGTAGCGGCAGGCCATGCCGACGATGGCGATCGGCTCGTGCCGGGCGGCGGTGAGCCGTCGGTTGTCCCGGCGCAGCCGCGCGGTCTCCGCGCGGGCGGCGCGCAGGGCGTCGGAGGCCGCGGGAGCCCCGGGCGTCCCGGGCGTCCCGGTGAGGGGGACGTCCCGGGCGTCCGGGACGGCGGCGACGGTGCCGTCCGCGTCGTCGTCCGGGCCGGTGTCGTACTCCTCCCCGTCCGCGACGGCCTCGGCGTGCGCCGACGTTCCGTCGTCGTCGGCGAGTTCGAGGAGGACGTCCATCAGACCGGCGTCCCGCAGGCGTCGGGTCGGGATCGACCGCAGCGCACGGCGGACGCCGTCCTCCGCGGCGTCGCCGTCCGCGGTGTCGCCGTCCGCGGTGTCGCCCGACACCGGGTACGCGGCGGCCAGTTCGGCCTCCACGAACTCGGTGACGGCGAGGGCGTTGGGGTGGTCGAAGACGAGGGTGGCGGGGAGCCCGAGTCCGGTGAGCCGGTTGAGCTGGTTGCGCAGTTCGGTCGC
>NZ_JBEORT010000129.1:0-17482 GCF_040302425.1 Streptomyces sp. NPDC126497 | reverse complement strand
CTCCGCCTTGCATCTGCACGCACCAAGCCCCGCTCGGGTCGGCCACGACGCACCGTCGGTCGCGGCCGACCTGATCCAAACGAGAGGCCCTAGCGGCCCGTGGACGCCGGCGTCCACGGGCGTCCGGAAGGGGGCGGACGGTGCCGGCGCGGTGGACGGCCCCGGCGGTCCGGGACGCCGGGTCAGCCGATGCCGAACGCCCCGGCGGGGGGCACCGGTGACGGCACGGCGTCCTCGTCCCGTACCGGGAGCGCGCCGCGGACGAAGTCCCGCAGCGCGGCCCCGTGTTCCACCCGGGCCGGGAAGGCGTCGGCGGCGGTGACGCGGGACAGGGCGGCGACGTCCAGGGGGCGGTGGGCGGCGGCCAGGACCGCGTTGCCGAAGCGGCGGCCGCGCAGCACCCCCGGCTCGGCGATGAGCGCCAGTTCCCCGAACCGCGTCGCCAGGGTGGCGATCTGGGAGCGGAGGAAGGCGAACGGGGCCGCGTCCGCGAGGTTGGCGAGGTAGACCCCGCCGGGCCGCAGGACGCGTGCGGCCTCCTGCGCGTACGCGACGGAGGTCAGGTGCGCCGGGACCCGCGAGCCGCCGAAGACGTCGGCGACCAGGACGTCCGCGCTGTCGTCGGGGGCCGACTCCAGCCAGGCGCGGGCGTCCGCCGCGTGCAGGGTGACGTCGGCGCCGGCGGGGAGGGGCAGGTGTTCGGCGACCAGTTCCAGCAGTCCCCGGTCGAACTCCACGACGTGCTGCCGGGAGCCGGGACGGGTGGCGGCCAGGTAGCGGGGCAGGGTGAGCGCCCCGCCGCCGAGGTGCAGGGCGTCCAGCGGGCTCCCCGGTTCCGCCACGGTGTCGAGGACGTGGCCGAGCCGCCGGGTGTACTCGAACTCCAGATGGGCCGGCTCGTCGAGGTCGACGTACGACTGCGGCGCCCCGTCGACGGTCAGCAGCCAGGCCCGCTCCCGGTCCACGTCGGGCATCAGCTTGGCGGTGCCGTGATCGACGGCGCGGGTCACGGGGATGGGCTCGCTCACCGTCCCATTGTGTGCCGTCGCCCGCACGGCCGGCCGCCCGCCCCCTGTGCGGGAACGGGCGGCCGGCCTTCGCTCAGCCGACCTCCGTCACCGTGCCGGCGCCGACCGTGCGGCCGCCCTCACGGACGGCGAAGCCGAGCCCGGCCTCCAGCGGTACCTCGCGCCCCAGTTCCACGGTCATGGTGACCGTCTCCCCGGGCCGCGCCACCGCCGCCTCACCGAGGTCGACGTCGCCCACGACGTCCGCCGTGCGGATGTAGAACTGCGGCCGGTACCCGGTCGACACCGGTGTCGTACGGCCGCCCTCGCGGGCCGACAGCACGTACACCTGCGCGGTGAAGCGCCGGCTCGGCGCCACGCTGCCCGGCGCGGCCACCACGTGTCCGCGCCGCACCGCGTCCCGCGGCACCCCGCGCAGCAGCAGCGCCACGTTGTCGCCGGCCTGCGCCTCCTCCATCGGCTTGCCGAAGGTCTCCAGGCCGGTCACCACGGTCTCCACCCCGGCGCCGAGCACCTCGACCCGGTCGCCGACGCGGACCGTGCCCCGCTCCACCGCGCCGGTGACGACGGTGCCCCGGCCGGTGATGGTGAGCACGTTCTCCACCGGCAGCAGGAACGGCGCGTCCAGGTACCGCTCGGGCATGGGCACATAGGTGTCCACCGCGTCGAGCAGCGCGTCGATCGACGCCGTCCAGCGCGGGTCGCCCTCCAGCGCCTTCAGGCCGGAGACCCGCACGACGGGCGCGGACCCGCCGCCGTAGCCGTGCGCGGAGAGCAGGTCGCGGACCTCCAGTTCGACCAGGTCGGTCAGCACGGCGTCCTCGCCGTCGTCGACGGCGTCGGCCTTGTTGAGGGCGACCACGATGTGGTCGACCCCCACCTGCCGGGCGAGCAGCACGTGTTCGGCGGTCTGCGGCATGATCCCGTCGAGCGCGGAGACGACGAGGATCGCCCCGTCGAGCTGCGCGGCACCGGTGACCATGTTCTTGACGTAGTCGGCGTGGCCGGGCATGTCGACGTGCGCGTAGTGCCGGGTGTCGGTCTCGTACTCGACGTGCGCGATGTTGATGGTGATGCCGCGGGCTACCTCCTCCGGGGCCCGGTCGATGCGGTCGAACGGGACGAAACCGCCGGAGCCGCGCTCGGCGAGGACCTTGGTGATGGCGGCGGTCAGGGTGGTCTTGCCGTGGTCGACATGGCCCATCGTGCCGATGTTCAGATGCGGTTTGGTGCGGACGTACGCCGTCTTGGACATGGCGGTACCTCGAAGCCTCTCGGTGGTGGTGCGTGAGCGGGCCCCGGGCGCGGCGGATCGGCGCGCGGCCGGGACGGGGACCCCGGGGACCTGGCCGACCCTCCCCCTGGGGGGTCCGCCGGGCGATCCGGGGAGGGTCAGCTTCGGGCGCCGTCGACTGCGGCGAGGAAAGCGGGAACGGCAGCCTCCGGGGCATCCGCGACCGCGGATGCTGCGAGGTGGAAGGCGTACCGGAACATGGTGCCGATCCTTGCCGACGGCCCGCCCCGCGTCGAATGGTTTTCCGCGGCGCGCAGGCCGGCCGCTACGCGCCGATGTTCCTCAGCGCCTCCCGCACCGACAGCGGCGCGAACCGTCCCCGCTCGCGCGCCAGGAAGTCCCGCACGGCGTCCGGATCGGTCCTGGCGTACTCCCGCAGGCACCAGCCGATGGCCTTGCGGACGAAGAAGTCCGGGTGGCCGGACCGCCGCAGACAGTGGTCGAAGAGGCGCGCGGTGTCGGTGCGCTCCTTGTGGCGCAACTGGTGGAGCAGGGCGGTGCGGACGAGCCACAGGTCGTCGTCGCCGATCCACTCGTCCATCTCGGCGGCGAGCCGCGGATCGGCGGCGACCAGCGCCCCGACGACGTGCGCGGCGAGCAGGTCGACCGTGTCCCACCAGGGGTCCGTGGTGACGAGGCGGCGGGCGACGGGCAGGAAGCCGGAGGAACAGTGCCGCACGTGGCGGCGCAGGTAGTCCACGGCGAAGTACCGGTACTCGCGCTCGGGCAACTCCCAGCAGCGCAGGGCGACGGCCGCGCAGTCGGCCTCGTCGGGCCGGGGCAGCCCTTCCACGACGGTCCGGGACAGGGCGCGGCGGACCGGGGCGGCCAGGCCCAGGAAGGGGGCGACGTCCTTCATGTACGCCCGCATGGCGGCGGCCCGCCCGGGGTCGGCCGCCGGCCCGTACGCGGCGGTGAGCCGCTCCAGCACCGTGTCGGCGAGCCGACTGCCCGGTATCCGCGGCACCACCGGACCGCCTTCTGTGACGCGCATGAGACGAACCCTACGGCGATCACACATATGTGTCGGTTAGTGTCACCGAATGCTCGATGCCACCAACCGCTCTGGGGGCACCGCCGCGGCCTCTCCCCGGGCCACCGCCACGGACCTCGCGATACCGCTCCCGCCGGCCCCCGCCACGGGACCCGCCGCCCGCTGCCTCAGACTCCTGCTGTCGCCGTGGGCACGGCTGTCCCTGCTGGTCGCGCTGCTGCTCACCGCCGCGTCGCTGATGCTGGCCCTCGAGCCGCAGCGGCTGCTGACCGACGGCTGGCCGGACCGGCTCGGCGGGGCCGCGGCGGTCGCGGCGTACGCGGTGGCCTACGGGGTGTGCACGGTGGCGTTCGTGCCGCGCCCGCTGCTGAACCTCGCCGCGGGCGCGCTGTTCGGCACCCAGCTCGGCCTGGGCGCGGCGGTGGGCGGTACGGTGCTGGGCGCCGGTCTGGCCTTCTGCCTGGGGCGCGCGCTCGGCCAGGAGGCGCTCCGTCCGCTGTTGCGCGGACGCTGGCTGAAGGCCGCGGACGACCAGCTGAGCCGGCACGGCTTCCGCTCGATGCTGGCGGCCCGGCTGTTCCCGGGCATCCCGTTCGCCGCCTCCAACTACTGTGCCGCCGTCTCACGCATGGGCCTGCCGCCGTTCCTGCTGGCGACGGCGCTCGGTTCGGTCCCGAACACCGCCGCCTACGTCGTGGCCGGCGCCCGCGCCTCGACACCGACGTCCCCGGCCTTCCTGATCGCGCTGGCCTGCATCGCCGTACCGGGTCTGGTGGGCGCGGCGGTGGCGTGGCGCAAGCGGCACCGGCTGCGCGGGCGGTGAGCCGGCGCGTCGGACACGTCCGGTCGCCATCGCGTCGACGAGCCCGCCGGCCTCGCACAGGGGCCGCGGGGCGTGGCGGGCGCCGCGTCCGCGCACCGCGTGGACCGGGGCCGTGGCGCCGCCGAGCACGCCGGCCCGGGCCGGCGGTCGGAGGAACGAACCCGCCGGGGACGGGAGCCGTGAAGCCCCTGTACCGGACCTGTTCATCTTGGGGCGCTACGCTTCCCCCCCGGCGCGCCCGATCACCGCTGACGGCGGTGCGGCGCGTCCGTCGCCCGTCCCACGATCGGCACTTGGACTCCGCTACCTCATGTCTTGGTTCGAATCACTCATCCTCGGACTCGTCCAGGGGCTGACCGAGTTCCTGCCCGTCTCCTCCAGCGCGCACCTGCGGCTGACCGCGGCCTTCTCCGGCTGGGAGGACCCCGGCGCGGCCTTCACCGCGATCACCCAGATCGGCACGGAGACCGCGGTCCTGATCTACTTCCGCAAGGACATCGGCCGGATCCTGTCGGCCTGGACCCGCTCGCTGACGGACAAGGGGATGCGCCGCGACCAGGACGCGCGCATGGGGTGGCTCGTCATCGTCGGCTCGATCCCGATCGGCGTGCTCGGGGTGACGCTCAAGGACCAGATCGAGGGCCCGTTCCGTGATCTGCGGCTCACCGCGGCGATGCTGATCGGCATGGGCGTCGTGCTCGGCGTCGCCGACCGCCTCGCGGCACGGAGCGAGAGCGGTGGCCGGCACCGCGTGGCCAGGCAGCGCAAGGAACTCGGGGACCTGAGCGTCAGGGACGGCCTGATCTACGGCGTCTGCCAGGCCATGGCCCTCATCCCGGGCGTCTCCCGCTCCGGCGCCACCATCAGCGGCGGTCTGTTCATGGGCTACCGGCGCGAGGCCGCGGCCCGCTACTCCTTCCTGCTCGCCATCCCCGCGGTGCTGGCCTCCGGCGTGTTCGAGCTGAAGGACGCCGCGGAGGGCGGACACGTCTCCTGGGGACCGACGCTCTTCGCGACGGTCATCGCCTTCGTCACCGGCTACGCGGTGATCGCCTGGTTCATGAAGTTCATCTCGACCAAGAGCTTCATGCCGTTCGTCTGGTACCGCGTCGCGCTCGGCATCGTCATCCTCGCGCTGGTCGCCACGGGCAGCCTCAGCCCGCACGCGGCGGAGTCGGCGGGCTGATCCCGAGGGGGAACGCCGCCGTCGGGCGGGAACACGCCCGCGGTGGCGGGAACGTGACCCGGGCACGTGACCGAAGACATACGGTGCGCGTAGTCGTCCGGTAGCGCACTGTCAGTCCCTGGCCCTAGGCTTGTCCGCATGTCCCCCGACTTAGTGACCCCTGGTTCCGCGCGGTCCGCCGCCGAGGTCAACGAGCAGATCCGCGCGCTGTGGCTGCGCGCGGGCGGGTCCCTGTCCGCCCAGGAGCGCGAGCAGTACGAACTGCTGGTGGTCGAGTGGGCGGCGGCGGTCCGCGGCCGGGTCGTCAAGGCGGCCTGACCCCCCGCCCCTCGCGCGGTACGGCTCAGCGCCCGCCCGCCACTCTCAGCACCGTCCCCGTGGTGTACGAGGCGTCCGGCGACATCAGCCACGCCACGGCGGCCGCGATCTCCTCGGCCCGTCCCGCCCGCCGCAGCGGAATGCTCCCGGCCATGTCCCGGACCCGGTCCGGGGCCCCCATCGCGGCGTGCATCTCCGTGTCGACCAGACCCGGGGCGATCGCGTTGACCCGGATGCCGTCCGGACCGAGTTCCTTCGCCAGGCCCAGGGTCAGGGTGTCGACGGCGGCCTTGGTGGCCGCGTAGTGCACGTACTCGTTCGGACTGCCCAGCGTGGCGGCGCCCGACGAGATGTTCACGATCACGCCCCCGCCCCGGGGCGTCATGAGCTGCGCGGCTCGCCGCGCGCACAGCAGCGTGCCCATGACGTTGACGTCGACGACCCGCCGCAGGACGTCCGTGCCGACCTCGGTGAACCGCCCCAGCGGCCCGGTGACCGCCGCGTTGTTCACCAGCCCCGTCACCGGTCCGAGCTCCCGCTCCGCCACCTCGAAGAGCCGCTCGACGTCCGCCTCGACGGACGTGTCCGCGCGCACGGTCACGGCCCGCGCCCCGGCCGCCCGCACCCCCTCCGCCACCGTCTCGGCGGCCGCGGAGTCCCGGACGCAGTTCACCACCACGTCGTGCCCCTCCGCCGCGAGCCGCAGGCAGATCGCGGCGCCGATGCCCCGGCTGCCACCGGTGACCACCGTGACGAGACGCTTCATGAGTACCTCCGGGCGAAGATCGCGGGACGAGGGCCCCAGGTTCGCAGACGCGCCCGTACGCCGTCGTCGCGGGGGCGGGGCGCGGGAGGAGCCCGGCCGCGCCCCCGGACGACGTCCGGTCCGTGTGATCGGCTGAGCCGGCGGGCACTGTTCCGGAGCGCTCCCGGGACGCACACTCGGGGCACCACGGGGTAGGGAGGCGCCTATGAAGACGCTCGGTCACCGGCTCGCTTCCTCCTGGCGGCGCTCGGCCGCCGCCGTGGTCGCGGGCGCCCTGCCCGTCCTGGCCTTTCCCGCCCCTTCCCTGTGGTGGTTCGCCTACGTCGCCCTGGTCCCGTGGGTGCTGCTGGCCCGTACCGCTCCGACGGGCGGACGGGCGGCCCGCGACGGCTGGTGCGGCGGGTTCGGCTTCATGCTGGCCATGCACCACTGGCTGCTGCCGAATCTGCACGTGTTCACCTTCGTCATCGCCGCCCTGCTGGGCGCGTTGTGGGCGCCGTGGGGGTGGCTGGTGCGGCGGCTGCTGGGCGGAGCGCCCTCGCGCGGGCGGGTCGCCGCCGCGCTCGTCGTGGTGCCGTCGGGGTGGCTGGCGATCGAACTCGTCCGCTCCTGGCAGGGGCTCGGCGGCCCCTGGGGCGTGCTCGGTGCGAGCCAGTGGGAGGTGGAGGCCGCGCTGCGGCTGGTGTCGGTGGGCGGGGTGTGGCTGGCGAGCTTCCTGATCGTGGCCCTGAACGTCGCCGTGGCCGTGCTCACCGCGGTCCGGCGGACGCGCGCGCCGGCCGTGGCCGGGCTGGTCGCCGTGGCCGCGGCCGCCTCCGCCGCCTGGGTCTGGTCGCCGCGCCCGGACGTCCACGACCGGGTCCGGATCGCGCTCGTGCAGCCGGGAGTCGTCTCCGGGCCCGACAGCGCGGACCGGCGCTTCGACCGTGAGGAACGGCTCACCCGCGAGCTCGCCGGGCAGGACGTCGGCCTGATCGTCTGGGGCGAGAGCAGCGTCGGCTTCGACCTCGGGGACCGGCCCGACCTCGCGCGGCGGCTCGCCGCGCTGTCCCGCGGGACGGGGGCCGGGATCCTGGTCAATGTGGACGCCCGGCGGTCGGACCGGCCCGGGATCTACAAGAGTTCGGTCCTGATCGGCCCGGACGGCCCGACCGGCGACCGGTACGACAAGATGCGGCTGGTCCCCTTCGGTGAGTACATCCCGGCGCGCTCCCTGCTGGGCTGGGCGACCTCCGTCGGCAAGGCGGCCGGCGAGGACCGCCGGCAGGGCTCCGGGCAGGTCGTGATGGACGCGGGGAACGGGCTGCGGATCGGCCCGCTGGTGTGCTTCGAGTCCGCGTTCCCCGACATGAGCCGGCATCTCGCCGAGGACGGCGCGAAGGTGCTGCTCGCCCAGTCCTCCACCGCGACGTTCCAGCAGAGCTGGGCCCCCGGACAGCACGCCTCGCTGGCCGCGTTGCGCGCCGCCGAGACCGGCCGTCCGATGGTGCACGCGACCCTGACGGGCGTCTCCGCCGTCTACGGCCCGGACGGCGGGCCCGTCGGCCCGCGGCTCGGCACCGGCACCGCCGCGGCACGGGTGTACGAGGTGCCGCTGGCGCACGGCGCCACGCCCTACGTCCGCTTCGGCGACTGGCCGCTGCACGCGGCGCTGCTGGTCCTCGGGGGCTGGGGCGTCACCGAGGCGGTACGCGTCAGGCGGGGCGCTCGTGGATCTCTCGCAGAACCCGCTCGCACAGCTCATGGGTCGCCAGTGCGTCCCGGGCACTGAGCACCGTGCCCGCGCGCACCGCGTCCAGGAAGGCGAGCACCGCCTGCTCGATGCCGCGCTGCCGCGACACCGGGACCCAGTCGCCGCGCCGTCGCACGGTGGGCTGTCCCTTGTGGTCGATCACCTCCGAGAGGTTGACCACCTGCCGCTTGGTGTCCTGTCCGGAGACCTCCAGGACCTCCTCGGCGGAACCGCTGAGGCGGTTCATCACGCCGAGCGCGGTGAAGCCGTCCCCGGAGAGCTGGAGCACCACGTGGTGCAGCAGCCCGTCCTCGGTGCGGGCGCGCACGGTCACGTCGTCGACCGTGCCGGGCACCAGGAAGCGCAGGGTGTCGACGACGTGGATGAAGTCGTCGAGGATCGTCGTGCGGGGCTGCTCGGGCAGCCCGACGCGGTTCTTCTGCATGAGGATCAGCTCGCGCGGATGGTCGGCGCACTGGACGTAGCCGGGGGCGAAGCGCCGGTTGAAGCCGACGGCGAGGCTCGTGCCGCGTTCCTCGGCGAGCGCCACCAGCCGCTCGGAGTCGGCCAGTTCGTAGGCGAGCGGCTTGTCGACGTACGTCGGCACGCCCGCTTCCAGGAGCCGGGTGACGGTCTGCGGGTGGACCTCGGTCGGCGCGTGCACGAAGGCCGCGTCGAGGTCCTGGGCGAGCAGGGAGCCGAGGTCCGCGTGGCGCCGGCCGGGCGGGAGGTGGAGACCGTCGGCGACCCGTTCGAGCGTCGCGGGGGTGCGGGTCTGCAGGTGCAGCTCCACCTCGGGCCGGTGGGCGAGCACCGGGAGGTAGGCCTTCTGCGCGATGTCACCGAGTCCGATGCAGCCGACCTTCACCGTGTGTGCTCCTCTGTCCCTTGCCCGCCGTGGTCCGGGAAGCATACGGCCGCTGCGGCGGGTGCCAGTCGGCGATTCCCTCGAAACCGCGCAGGAGCAGCGCGGGAGCGGCCTTCGACAGCGCGGCGAGCGCGTTGTCGCGTACGGCGGCGCCGACGCGCCCGGTCCCCATGTTGAGGCGGGCCACCCGCACCGCCCGGCGGGCGATGGCGGTGGTGCGGGGCAGCCGGGCCGCGGTGTAGGCGGGCAGGTCGCCGGCGTGGTGGGCGAGGGTGACCGCGTCCTCGATCGCCTGGTTGCCGCCCTGGCCGAGGGTCGGCGGCATGGCGTGCGCGGCGTCGCCGACCAGGGCCACCCGGCCGCGGTGGAACGCGGGCAGCGGTTCGGCGATGTGGTGGACGTCGTGGCGGAGCACGTCCTCGGGGCGGGCGGCCGCCAGCACCTCGGGGACGGGGGTGTGCCAGTCGCCGTAGAGCCGGAGCAGTTCGGCCCGCTCGTCGTCCCGGGCGTGCTCGCCGGGAGGCGCCAGTGCGGCCGCGTACGCGTAGACGCGGCCGTCCTTGAGCGGGTGCGTGCCCCAGATGCGGCCCCGGCCCCAGGTCTCGTGCGAGGCGAACTCCACGCCGGGCAGGGGGATCACCAGTCGCCAGGTGGTGAAACCGGAGTACACCGGCCCGGGGTGACCGGGGAAGAGGTCGCGGCGCACGGCGGAGCGGATGCCGTCGGCGGCCACCACCAGATCGGCCTCCAGGTCGCCGGCCGGGGTGCCGATCCTGGCGGGGCGGCCCGGGGCGCCGGGGTCGAGGAGGCGGGCCGCGGTGCCCGTGCGGACGGCGCCGGACGGGAGTCGCGCGGCCAGGTGGCCGATGAGGGTGGCGCGGTGGAGCAGGACGAGCGGCCCGCCGAAGCGCTCGGCCGCCGCCGTGGCGCTGGTGCGGGCCAGCCACCGGCCGCCGGGCGCGCGCAGCCCGCCGTCGCCCTGCCAGGCCGACAGGGCGCGGACGTCGTCGCCGAGCCCGATGACGTCCAGCGCACGGAGCGCGTTGGGCGACAGGGAGATGGCGGCGCCGACCGGTTCCAGGGACCCGGCCCGCTCCAGCACCGTCACCCGCGCACCGCGCCGGTGCAGGGCGACGGCCGCGGTCAGGCCGCCGATCCCGCCGCCGATCACGACCGCCCGCTCGATGCCTGCCATGGCTCCTCCTCCTGCCGGGGACCGCACGCGCGGCACGTGCGGAACTACATCCGTAGTGCACTCCGGGTCCAACGTACTACAGCCGTAGTGAGCCGGGTAGTTTGACCTCCATGTCCGTACGCACCCCGGGCGCCGCCCGTGCCGATCTCGTCGCCGACGCCGCCCTCGCCCTGCTCGCCGAGCGCGGGATGCGCGGCCTCACCCACCGGGCGGTCGACGAGGCGGCCGGACTCCCCCAGGGGTCCACCTCGAACCTGGCACGCACCCGGCAGTCCCTGCTGGAACTGGCGGTGCGACGGCTCGCCGAACGGGAGGCGCGGGTGCTCGCACTGCACGAGATGCCCGATCCGCGGGCCGGCGCCGGCGCCCTGGTGGACGCCCTCGCACTGGCCGCCCACCGCGCGCTGACCGGCAACCGGGAGCTGACCCTCGCCCGCTACGAGCTGGCCCTGGAGGCCACTCGCCGCCCCGAGCTGCGGGCCTACTTCGACGCGGCCGGCGCCCGGTTCCGCGATCGGCTGACCGCCCTCGTCACCGGGCTCGGTTCCACGGACCCCGAGCGTCACTCGCTGTCGCTGATCGCCTGGGCGGACGGCCTGATGTTCTCCTGCGTGGCCGGCTCGTTCAGCGCGCGCGTGCCGGACCTCGCCGAGGTCCGCTCGGGCCTGGAGGAACTGCTGGCCGGAATGCTCGGGGCCGAAGAACCCTGGTGAAGTGGATCAGCGCCGGGCCAGGATGGAGGGCATGACGACCGAGCGCACCGAACCCGCCCACGACGCCGACGAACGCTCCATGCTGGAGGGGTGGCTCGACCACCACCGCGCCACCCTCGCCCGCAAGTGCGAAGGACTGACCGACGAGCAGCTGCGCACCGCGTCGGTGCCGCCCTCGGACCTGTCCCTGATGGGCCTGGTGCGGCACATGTCTGAAGTGGAGCGCGGCTGGTTCCGCAGGGTGCTCGCGGACGAGGACGCCGGTCCCCTCTACCGCAGCGAGGCCGACCCGGACGGCGACTTCCGCCTCACCGGGGCGGACACCTGGCAGGAGGCGTACGGCACCTGGCAGGCCGAGATCGCCGCCGCGCGGAGCAACGCGGCCGGCTTCGCCCTCGACGATCCGTCCCGGGGCCGCCACCGGTCCAGCGCGGATCCGTACAGCCTGCGCTGGATCTACACCCACATGATCGAGGAGTACGCGCGTCACAACGGCCACGCCGATCTGATCCGCGAACGGATCGACGGCGCCACCGGCGAATGACGTCACCCACGGCCCCGGCGGGGCCTCCGTACGGGGCGGGAGATCACCCGTGCGGGGCACACCGTGCCGGTCCGGTCCCCTCCGGGCGTCCGGAGCCAGCAGAGTGGCGCGGGTGCATCGAACGACGACCACAGCAACGCTTCTGGTGACCGTCGCCCTCGCGGCTCTCTCGGGCTGTGTGACGGTCCAGCGCCCCCTCGCCCCCGGACCGGCGACCACACCGTCCCAGGGGATCGGGCCACGCCCGGTCGGGGGGAACGAGACGGAGGTCGTGCAGGCACCCGCGCGCGAGGCCCTGGAGATGATCGGTCCGTCCCGGCCCTCGAGGACGCCCGCGTCCCCCTCGCACCGTGCCGCTCCCCGGAGCACGCCGGAGCGGAAGGCGCCGCCCGACGACCGGACCGGGCGGGCCCGTCCCGGGACCGGCGGGGACGGCCTGCCGCGCCGTCCCGCGACGCGCCTCCCCGACACACCGGACCCGGTGCGCCGTGCCCCCTCCGACAGAGCGAAGCTCTGCGCCCTGGGCAAGCAGTACGGCGGCTGGCGCCCGGGCAGCCCGGAGTGGGTCATCTGCGAGGAGACCTACGGGCGCTGAACCGGCCGACGGGGCACGGGGACCGGTGCTAGGGACGCTGTCCCGGTGGCTCCCGGCCCTCGGGCGCCCGGCCCCCGTCCAGCAGGGCCTCCAACCGCCGGATGGCGTCCCGTACGCCCTCGCCGTAGCGGTCGTCGGCCAGGGCGCGGGCGGCGCCCCGGGCCCGGTGGAGATGGGCGCGGGCGGCGTCGGGGCGGCCGAGGCGGGCGTAGTCGGCGGCCAGGTTCAGCTGCAGCGACGGGTAGAGCGCGCGCACGGCGAGGGACCCCTCGCACGCGCCGGCGCGGCCGCCCGCGGCCTCCTCGGCCGCCGTCAGCGCCCGCAGGTCCCAGGCCAGTTCCTCCTCGGGGTCGTCCTGTGTGTCGGCGAGGTAGTGGGCCAGGGTGCAGCGGTACAGCGGGTCCCCGTGCTCGCCGAGCTCCGCCCACAGGCCGAGGAATCGGTGCCGGGCCTCCTCGCGGTCCCCCGCGTGGTGCAGCATCACGACCTGACCGATCCTCGTCGGCACGGTGTCCGGTGCCGCACGCTCCCGTCGCTCCGCCATCACGTCCTCCGCACCGCTCGCCGGCTGTCGCCCCCCGACGCTAGCCGCCGGCGGGGGCGATACCGGACAAGCCGCTCCGCGGCGCCTCGCGCGGACCGGGTGCGGGGGCCGGCGAAGCGGTCCGCACCCGGCGGGGCGGGGTCAGCCCACGTTCGGGATGGTCCAGTCGATCGGCTCGTGGCCCTGTGCCGCCACCGCCTCGTTGATCTGCGTGAAGGGGCGGGAGCCGAAGAACTTCTTCGCCGACAGCGGCGAGGGGTGCGCGCCCTTGACCACCACGTGGCGGCTCTCGTCGATCAGCGGCAGCTTCTTCTGCGCGTAGTTGCCCCACAGCACGAAGACCGCCGGGTCGGGGCGGTCCGCCACCGCGCGGATCACCGCGTCGGTGAAGCGCTCCCAGCCCCGCCCCTTGTGCGAGTTGGCCTCACCCGCGCGGACCGTGAGCACCGCGTTGAGCAGCAGCACGCCCTGCTCGGCCCACGGCATCAGATAGCCGTTGTCCGGGATGGGCGTGCCCAGCTCGGCGTGCATCTCCTTGTAGATGTTGCGCAGGGACGGGGGGATCCTCACCCCCGGGCGGACGGAGAAGCACAGGCCGTGCCCCTGGCCCTCGCCGTGGTAGGGGTCCTGACCCAGGATCAGGACCTTCACCTTGTCGTACGGCGTGGCGTCCAGCGCCGCGAAGACCTCCTCGCGGGGCGGGTAGACCGGACCGTTCGCCCGCTCCTCCTCGACGAACGCGGTCAGCTCCTCGAAGTAGGGCTGCTGCAGCTCGTCGCCCAGAACCCCGCGCCAGGACTCGGGCAGCATGGCGGTGTCGGTCACGTCGATGTCCTTACGTGTGCGGTCGCTTCCAGGACACAGAACCTACAGGCGACCACTGACAACCGGCCCGGCGAACGGCCGTGCCCGGCCCTACCAGCTGGTCTTCCGGGAGAGTTCCCAGACCATCATGATCGTGGACGGGTCCAGCGCCCGTTCCGCGCCGGAGATGTCCCGGCTGGCCGCCACGTGCTGCCGGCCCTGCCACAGCGGCAGCAGCCGCGCGTCGTCGGCCAGGATCCGCTGCGCCTCCTCGAACTGCTTCACCACGTTGCCGCGGTCGCTCTCCCGGCGGGATCCGGGCAGCAGCCGGGTCGTGATCTCGGTCGCCTCGTAGGGCGTGCCGAGCGCGTTCTGCTTGCCGACGAACGGGGCGATGAAGTTGTCCGCGTCCGGGAAGTCGGGGAACCAGCCGCGTCCGAACACCGGGTACTCGCCCTTCTGGTAGCCCTCGACGTACGTCTTCCAGGGGCGGCTCCTGAGCGTGACGTCGAACAGCTTCGACGCCTCCAGCTGGCGCTCGAGCTCCTTGAACTCCAGGGCGGTCTCGGAGCCGTAGCGGTCCGTGGTGTACCAGAGGGTCAGCGGGACCGGCTCGGTGATCCCGGCCCCGGTGAGGATCCGCCGGGCCTTGGACACGCTGGGCTCGCCGTAGTCGTCGAAGAAGCCGGTGGTGTGCCCGGTCAGGCCCTTGGGAACCATGGAGTACAGCGGGTCGACGGTGTCCTTGTAGACCTTGTGCGCGATCGCCGCGCGGTCGACGATCTGGGCGACGGCCCGGCGCACCTCCCTCTTGCCGGCCCACGGGTCCTTCGGGTTGAACACCAGGTAGTTGATGTCCGTGCCGGTGCCGTCGATCAGCTGGAGCTCCTCCTCCTTGGAGGTCTTGCCCTGGAGGTCGATGATGTCGCCCGCCGCCAGACCGCGGTAGGTGAGGTCGATCCGGTCGTCCCGCAACGCCTCGACCATGGTGCCGGAGTCCTGGAAGTAGCGGATGGTCACCGCGTCGTTGCGGTGCTCGGCGAAACCCTTGTAGCGCTCGTTGCGGGCGAGTTCGGCCTCCTCGCCCTCCTTGTACGACCGGAGCGTGTAGGGGCCCGAGCCGACGACGCCGTCGTCCTCGCGCAGGGCGTCGGCCGGGTAGGCGTCGGGGTCGACGATGGACATCGCCGGGGTGGCGAGCACGAACGGGAAGGTGGCGTCCGGCTTGTTGAGGTGGAAGACGACCTCGCGCTCGCTGGGCGCCTGCACCCGTTCGAGACTGCCCAGCAGGCCGGCCGGGCCGCTGTTGACGTCGATCCGCCGGATCCGGTCGATGGAGTGCTTGACGGCCTTGGCGTCGAGGGCGCTGCCGTCGGAGAACGTCAGCCCCTCGCGCAGTTCGCAGCGGAAGACCCGGTTGGTGCTGTCGGAGAACCCGCAGCTCCGGGCTGCGTCCGGCTGCGGGGTGCTCGCGCCCACCGGGTAACTCAGCAGGGTCTGGTAGATGTTGCGGAACAGCTCCCAGGAACTGTCCCAGGAGGCGGCGGGATCCAGCGTACTGGGCGAACTGGTGGTTCCCACGACGATGGGTCCCTCGTCGTCCGAGGACTCGGACGACAGGACGCCGCATCCGGTCACCAAGGACGATATGGACGCGATGGCCGCCACCCGCCGCAGGCATCGGTTCCGGTTGAACACGCGCACGCTCCTCGATCCGCCGTCCCAAGAGTTGGCAGACCATACCGCAGTGCTCGCCCCGTTGACCCCTTCTGTGCGGCCCTTGAGATCGACTCCCCGATGACTACGTTGTCACGCACCGTCGCGGCCCCGATACGCCGGCACGGGCGCCGTTTTCGTCGACGGACGCCCGTGCCGGATCGTCGGACAGCGGCGCCGCGCGGGCACTCGCGTCACCCGCGCGGCGCGCGGAACCGCCCCGCGCGGGGCGCCGGGTTCAGGCGACGCCGGCGTTCAGGAAGACGCCGCCGTCGACGACCAGGGTCTGACCGGTGACCCAGTCCGACTGGTCCGAGGTGAGGAACGCGGCGGCGCCGCCGATGTCGGAGGGCACGCCGAGCCGGCCCAGCGGGTAGCCGGCCGCGGCCTCCTCCTCCCGGCCCTCGTACAGCGCCTGCGCGAACTTGGTCTTCACCACGGCCGGGGCGATGGCGTTGACCCGCACCTTGGGCGCGAACTCGTGCGCCAGCTGCTGGGTCAGGTTGATCAGCGCGGCCTTGCTGACGCCGTAGGCGGCGATGAACGGCGAGGGCGCGAGGCCCGCGACGGAGGCGATGTTGACGATCGCGCCGCCGTTGTCCTTCTGCCAGGCGTGCCAGGTCTTCTGCGCGAAGCCGAGCGCCGAGATCACGTTGGTCTCGAACACCTTGCGCGCCACGTTCAGGTCGAGGTCGGCGATCGGCCCGAACACCGGGTTGGTGCCGGCGTTGTTGACCAGGTAGTCGACCCGGCCGAAGGCCTCCATGGCGCGCTCGACGGCGACGGCCTGGTGGGCCTCGTCGTGCGCCTTGCCGGCGACGTACACGGCCCGGTCGGGACCGAGCCTCTCGACGGCCTCCTTGAGGGCGTCCTCGCCCCGGCCGGTGATGCAGACCCGGTCGCCGCGCGCGACGAGGGCCTCGGCGACGCCGTAGCCGATGCCGCGGCTGGCGCCGGTGATCAGGGCGACCTTGCCCGAGAGTTCCACAGCGGTCATGTTCCCGGTCTCCCTAGTCGAGCGGTCCGCCGGCGACGTACAGCACCTGTCCGGAGACGAAGCCGGCCGCCTCACCGGTGAAGAAGGCGATCGCGTTGGCGATGTCCTCGGGCTCGCCGACGCGGGCGACCGGGATCTGGGTGGCGGCGGCGGCCTTGAAGTCCTCGAAGCCCATGCCGACGCGGTCGGCGGTGGCCTTGGTCATCTCGGTGGCGATGAAGCCGGGGGCGACGGCGTTGGCGGTGACGCCGAACTTGCCGAGCTCCTTGGCCAGGGTCTTGGTGAAGCCCTGGAGGCCGGCCTTGGCCGCCGAGTAGTTGACCTGGCCGCGGTTGCCGAGCGCGGAGGAGGAGGACAGGTTGACGATCCGTCCGAAGCCGGCGTCCACCATGTGCTTCTGACAGGCCTTCGACATCAGGAAGGCGCCGCGCAGGTGCACGTTCATGACGGTGTCCCAGTCGGAGACGCTCATCTTGAACAGCAGGTTGTCGCGCAGCACGCCCGCGTTGTTGACGAGGATCGTGGGTGCGCCGAGCTCCTCGGCGATGCGCGCGACGGCCGCCTCGACCTGTGCCTCGTCGGAGACGTCGCAGCCGACCGCGAGCGCCTTGCCACCGGCGGCGGTGATCTTTTCGACGGTGTCCTTGCAGGCGGCCTCGTCGAGGTCGATCACGGCGACCGCACGGCCCTCGGCGGCCAGTCGTACGGCGGTGGCGGCGCCGATGCCGCGCGCGGCGCCGGTGACGACCGCGACCCGCTGCTCAGTGGTGGACATTGCTGCTTCTCCTCGCGCTTGGGATGCGGCTCCTGCGGTCGGACCCGAATCGGTGAGCGACCGCTTAGTACCTTCAGCAGACGTGACGCTAGAAGCCCTGGCACCCGGTGTCAACGGCACACCGCGCGTGTGTGATCCATTCCCCGCGCGGGGCCCCCTTGCGCCCGCTGCGGCCGTCGCGCGCCCGGCGTCCGCGCGCAGCACCCGATCGGCCCACCGCTGCGCGCCCTCGCGCCGGGCGGCCCCTAGCGTCAGGACGTGAGCCACCCGCGGCCGGAAGGAGGCGCTCCATGCTCCGTCGCACCGGTGCCATGGGCACGCTGATCGCGCTCTGCGCGATCGTGCCGTTGGCCGACCCCGCTCGCGCCCAGGACCTGGACTGCGGCGACTTCACCTACCAGGAGGACGCGCAGGCCTTCTTCGACACGGACCGCAGCGATCCGCACCGGCTCGACGAGGACCCGGGTCCGGACGACGCAGTGGCCTGCGAGGCGCTGCCCCGGCGCGGTCTCACCTCGTCCACCTTCCGGCCCGCGCCCTCCGCCCCCGCACCGGTCCGGCCGCCCCGCCCCACCCCGGCCGCCACCCCC
>NZ_JBEORT010000128.1:0-17972 GCF_040302425.1 Streptomyces sp. NPDC126497 | reverse complement strand
CTCGGCGGCCTGCCGCTGCAGGGCCCCGGCCAGGGCGCCACCGTCAACGGCGTCCCGATCGCCTGACACCCCGTCCCGATGGGGCGCGCCCCGGCTCCGGGGCGCGCCCCATCGGCGTGTTCGCGGGAGGCGGCGCCGGGGTCACCAGGCCGCCCGCGCCTTGTCCTCCGACGGCAGCAGGATCCACAGCGCCGCGTAGAGCAGGAACTGCGGCCCCGGAAGCAGGCACGACAGCAGGAAGACCACCCGCACCGTGGTCGCGGAGGTGTCGAAGCGCCGGGCCAGCGCGGCGCACACTCCGCCGATCACGCGGTTGTGGGTGGGGCGGGCGAGGCGGCTCATCGCGGCTCCTTCGTGAGGGGTGGGAGGCCTCCCGACCGGCTGCCTCCATGCCCTCCACGTTACGGAGACGAAGGGGGCAAAGCGTCACTCCACGGGGCGATCCCGACCCTGGGAATCGTCGGGGTCCTCCCCTGAGCCGGCTCCTCCGGGAGGAGGGCCGTGCGCGACCGCCGTGCCGTCCGGCGGCGCAGCCGGGCACGGGCCGCCGGCACCACCGCGGCATGCGCCAGCGCCGCGCCCGCCGTGTTCAGCAGCAGCGAGTCGACGTCCACGACCTGGCCCGGCACCGCCGTCTGCAGCATCTCGACGGCCAGCGACACCAGCGCGGTCGCCGTCATGGCGCGGATCAGCGAACCCAGCCGCGAGACGGCCAGCCGGCCCCCCGCCATCGGCAGCAGCACGCCCAGCGGCGCGAGCAGCGCCAGCCCCTCACCAACCCGGCGGACCCCCGTCGTCCAGCCCAGCGCGAAGTCGCCCCGGATCCCGTCCAGCGGACGCAGATTGGCGGGCATCACCCAGGGGACGTCCAGGGGACGCAGCGTGTACCAGGCGACGAACGCGAGATGCGCGGCCAGGAGGAGACCCCCTGTCACACGGATACGGGGAGCGGCGGAGCCGCCGATGAGGCCTTGACGCTGCACGCCCCCCTAGACGCGGCCACCGGCACGATCGGTTCCGGGACGTCACCCGTTCACCGCATGAGGCGTGCGCCACAGCACCGGCTCACCCGCCGGCGGCCTCGGAGGGCGGCGCTTCCCCGTCCGGACGGGACCGGACCTCGTCCGTGCACGCGTAGCGGCGCGGGCGGGCGTCGCCGGGACCGCCCAGGATCACCGAGCCGTCGCCCTCGGTCGCCGCCGAGTCGGAGAGGGTGCACACGACCTGCGCGAGCCCGGCGGAGGCCAGGTCCCCGGGCGCGGTGCTCAGCCGCAGCGCGTCCTCCGGATCGCCGGGCCGCGGACCGCTCACGGTCGTACCGCGCGGTACCCGCGTGTCGTACCCGGCCTGCCGCTCGGCGGCCGACGGCCCCTCGGACAACGCGTCCAGCAGCCCCTGCGCCACCAGCACGCGCCGCGAGTCCGCCGCACCGTCCGGCACCCGCACCGCCCGGTCCACGGCCACCAGCGACGACCCGCACAGCAGGAACACCTGCGCCGGCACTCCCCGGTCCGCCCGCGCCGACGCCTCGGCCCCGGTCGGCGAGCAGCGCACCCGCGACGGCGCCGGACCGAAGTCGGTCGGCACCTCCGTGGCCCGTATCCCGCACCCGGCGAGCAGCGCGCCCAGCGCCCCCGCGGCGCACAGCCCTCCCGCACGCCGCAGAGCAGTCCGTACGTTCATCAGGAGCCCCCCTCGGCGCCCTCGTCCCCGATGCCGCCGGCCTTCTCCGCGGGGCTCTGCGCGGACACGTCCCGCGGCAGCCGCAGCGTGAAGACGGCACCGCCCTCGGGGGAGTTGGCCGCGGTGATCCCGCCGCCGTGGATGTGGGCGTTCTCCAGCGCGATGGACAGGCCCAGGCCGCTGCCCTCGGAACGCGGCCGGGAGGCGCTCGCCTTGTAGAAGCGGTCGAAGACGTGCGGCAGGACCTCCTCCGGGATGCCCGGCCCGTGGTCCCGCACCTCGATGACCACCGTGCCCCCGTCCCCGGCGCCCTCCGCGTCGTCCTCCCGCACGGACACCCGCACCGGCGACCCGCCGTGCTTGAGCGCGTTCCCGATCAGGTTCGCCAGGATCACGTCCAGCCGGCGCGGGTCGATCCGGGCGTGGATGCCGCGCTCGGCGTCCAGGTCGACCGCGTCCAGCCAGGCGCGCGCGTCGATGCAGGCGGTGATCTGGTCGGCGACGTCCACGTCGTCGAGGACCAGCCGGGCGGTGCCCGCGTCGAAGCGGGTCACCTCCATGAGGTTCTCCACCAGGTCGTTCAGCCGCCGGGTCTCGCTCACCACCAGCCGCACCGCGGGCTCGACCATCGGATCGATGCCGCCGGCCTCGGACTCCAGCTCCTCCTCCAGGACCTCGGTCACCGCCGTGATCGCGGTCAGCGGCGTACGCAGCTCATGGCTCATGTCCGCCACGAACCTCCGGGACGCCTCGTCGCGTCCCGCCATCTCCGCCACCCGCTTCTCCAGCGCCTCGGCCGCCTTGTTGAACGTCCGCGAGAGATCCGCCAGTTCATCGGTGCCCGACACCCTCAGCCGGGTGTCCAGCTTCCCCTCCCCGAGCCGCCGCGCGGCCACCCCGAGCCGCTGCACCGGCTTCAGCACCGTCGTCGCCGCCGCGTGTGCGAGCAGCGCGGAACCTATCAGCGCCAGCCCGGTGGCGATCCCCAGCGACCAGGCCAGCGAGTTGAGGTCCTTGGCCTCCGGCTCCAGCGACTTCAGCATGTAACCGGTCGGCCCGCCGCCGATCACCCGCGCCCCCGCCACCAGGTACGGGGCGTCACCGTCGACGATCCGCTGCCAGTACAGGTGGTGCGGGGACGCGTTGTTCGACGTGACCTTCTGCCGCTCGGTCACCGCCTCGCGCAGCGAGACCGGCACGTCCTGCAGCGAGAAGCCGTTCAGCCCGCCCGAACTGCCGTACACCGTCCGCCCGTCGGGGTCCTCGGCGACCAGCAGCACGGTGAAGCGCTGGCTGCTGGTCGCCATCTGGTCCGCCGTGCGCTGCAGTTCGTCCTGGGTGGGGTGCTCGGGCAGGGTGCCCGCCCGGTTGCGCATCTCCTGCTCGAAGTCGCGCAGCACCGCGTCCTGGGTACGGGTCAGCACCGACTCGCGGTTCAGCCAGTACGCGATGCCCGACGCGGACACCGCCGCGGTCAGCGCGACCAGCCCGAACACCACGACCAGCCGCAGCCGCAGGCTGGTGAGCCGCAGCCGTGACCACACTCCCCTGCGCCCGGCGGACCAGCCGCCGTCCCCTCCTTGGTGCTCCTGTGTCACTGAGGCGCGTCCAGCCGGTAGCCGACACCGCGCACGGTACGGATCAGGGTCGGGGACGACGGCACGTCCTCGACCTTGGCGCGCAGCCGCTGGACGCACGCGTCCACCAGACGCGAGTCGCCCAGGTAGTCGTGCTCCCACACCAGCCGCAGCAACTGCTGCCGGGACAGCGCCTGCCCCGGCCGTCGGCTCAGCTCGAGGAGCAGCCGCAGCTCGGTCGGCGTGAGCTGGAGGTCCTCGCCGTTCTTCGTCACCGTCATCGCCGAACGGTCGATGACCAGGCTGCCGAAGGTCGCCGAGTCGCTGGACTCCCGCTCCCCGCGCCTGAGCACCGCCCGGATCCGGGCGTCCAGCACCCGGCCCTGCACCGGTTTGACGACGTAGTCGTCGGCTCCGGACTCCAGCCCGACCACCACGTCGATGTCGTCGTTGCGCGCGGTCAGCAGGATGATCGGCAACTGGTCCGTGCGCCGGATGCGCCGGCACACCTCGAAGCCGTCGATGCCGGGCAGCATCACGTCCAGCACGATCAGATCCGGCCGCTGCTCGCGCAACAGCTTCAGACCGTCCTCACCGCTGGCAGCGGTCGCCACCCGGTGACCCTGGCGCGTCAGTGAGAGCTCCAGGGCCGTGCGGATGGCGTCGTCGTCCTCGATCAGCAACAGGGAAGGCACGGGCTCATTCTGGCCCATGGAGGGCTCCCTGTTCGACCCGTGGGCGACAGATGCCCGTTGGGCCCGGATACGTGCCGCTCCGCGCACGGACGCCCGCGAAGGACCCGCGTCCTCCCTGCGACCGGCCCCTGTGACACGTCTGTGACAGTCGGCGGACACGGCCATGAAGGTCCCCGGGCAAGCTTTTCGACACCAGCAGGACAGCACGACAGCACGACAGAACACCGGAAGTCCACGACGGGGGGCGCGAGATGAACACGCTGCACGGCACCAGCACCAGCGCAGTGATCACGCGTCTGCACGACGTGCACCGGGGTTCCGAGAAGTCCGGTGCGGCGGGCATGCGGGGGTGCGCCCGCGGCACCGGGCGTCAGCACACCACGATCATGACGGTGGTTGACGCGCCCACGGGGGGCACGAACGGGGGGACCGCGTACGGGGAGGACCCGGGGGAGCGGCGCTCGGCGTCGGAGGCGGAGTTCACCGCCTACGTCCAGGAGCGCCGCGCCTCCCTGTACGCCACCGCCTACCACCTGACCGGCGACCGCTTCGAGGCCGAGGACCTGCTGCAGAGCGCGCTGTTCTCGACCTACCGGGCGTGGGACCGGATCAGCGACAAGGCGGCGGTCGGCGGATACCTCCGCCGCACCATGACCAATCTGCACATCAGCGCGTGGCGCCGCCGCAAGCTGAACGAGTACCCGACCGAGGAACTGCCGGAGACGGCCGGCGACACGGACGCGATGCGCGGCACCGAGCTGCGCGCCGTGCTGTGGCAGGCGCTGGCCCGGCTGCCCGAGCTCCAGCGCACCATGCTGGTCCTGCGCTACTACG
The DNA here is from genome assembly GCF_040302425.1 of Streptomyces sp. NPDC126497. Taxonomy (NCBI): domain Bacteria; kingdom Bacillati; phylum Actinomycetota; class Actinomycetes; order Kitasatosporales; family Streptomycetaceae; genus Streptomyces; species Streptomyces sp. NPDC126497. The sequence goes on along the minus strand of NZ_JBEORT010000128.1, from coordinate 13,183 downwards.
AGGGCCGCACGGACCCGGAGATCGCCGACATCCTCGGCATCAGTGTCGGCACGGTGAAGTCCAGCATCTGGCGGTCGCTCCGCCGGCTGCGCGAGGACGAGGTCCTCAGCTTCGGCCGTGACGAGGAGGACGCCTTCGGGGAGCTCGTCGCCTGAGGGTACGGGGGACCTGGGGTCCGGGGGAGCCCGGAGAACCCGGGGACGGCGGGGGCGTCGGGGGCGCCGCCGCGACGAACGGGGGGAACCGCGGGGACGTCGGGGGACGTCGCCGCGACGAACGGGGGATCGGAGGGGGAAGCACGAGGGGGTCACGGGGGATCTCCACGGATCCGGGGGACCGAGAGGGACCCGGGTGATCGCGGGGAGTCACGGGGGAGTGCGGAACAGCGGGACTGCGGAGGGCCGGGGGGCCCGTACGCGGTCCCGCTCTTTCGCGTGCTCACCGCGCACCGGCGTGCCGCGACTCGTCGACGGCCCCGCCACCGGACCGGAACCTTTGACCCCCGGCCACTAAACACCGTGTGTATACATGATGTGTATAGTGCGGTCCATGACCACCGCGACCGCACCCCGCCGCGACACTCCCGCCGCCGTTCTCCCCGCCGTCGTGGCCTTCGGGCTGCTGCTCGGCTGGGCGACTTACACCCTGCACGGGATGACGCCCCTGCTGGAGCGGGCGACCAACTCGGTGTCCACCTGGATCATCTGGACCGCCGTGGCCGGTGCGCTGATCCGCGACCGGCGGCTCGCCGTCTGGAGCGGGGCGCTGATGATGCTTGCCACCTGCGCCGGCTACTACACGACGTCCGCGCTCGGGGACGCCTTCGGCGCCGGAGGGCTCGGAACCGCGGCCGTCTGGTCGGTGGCGGGGCTGGCGGGAGGGCCGCTGCTCGGGTGGGCCGGCTGGACCGTGCGGCACGGGCAGGGGGACGCGCGGCCGCCGGCGGGGGCGGCCATCGCGATGGTGGTGCTGGGCGAGGGGCTCTGGCTGGGACTGAGGCTGCGCTACTGGGGGGAGGCGGCCGTGTTCCTGACCGTCGGCGCGCTCCTCGCCGCCTGCACGACCGTCTTCCTGGCGCGCGCCGGGGTGCGTCGCCCCTGGCTGTGCGCCGTCCTCGCCCCCCTCCTCGCTCTCGCCTTCTACCTCGCCGAACTGCTCGTGCTCGACCGCCTGATCGGCTCGTTCTAGAGCTGCTGCGGAGAACTCGCCGCGGTCGCCGGGCGTCCGGCGACCGCCGCGGCGGCCAGTCGGATCAGCGCCTCGTCCCAGTCGCAGGCGTACGCGCCCAGCGTCGTCTGGCGGGTGACGATCGACCGCTCCAGCCGCATCAGCCGCCAGCCGCGGCGCAGCAGGAACGGCACCGATTTGCGGCCCTCCTTCAGGTCCCGCAGGAACCGCCGCCGGAACGTCCGCACCGGGCCGCGGTTCAGGCACAGCGCGTCGGCCAGCAGCCCCCGTTCCCGGCAGCGCTCGACGATCTCCGCGGCGAAGATGCCCTCGGCGATGAACAGCGGCGTACCGCCGATGTCGACGCTCCCCTCACCGGTGCGGGCGCTCAGCGAGATGTCGTAGACCGGGACCTGGGTGCGACGGGTGCGGCACAGCCGCTCGATCGCGGCGACGGCGGTGTCCGCGTCCCAGGAGCCGGGGTGGTCCCAGTCGATGTCGGAACTGCCGGTCACCAGAGGCAGGGTCGGGTCGTCGCCCTCCTTGTAGAAGTCGTCGAGGCGCAGCACGGGAAGACCGGAGCGGGCCGCGAGGCGGGACTTGCCGGAGCCGGAGGGGCCGCAGAGCAGCACGACTCGCGCGGATATGGGCGACTGGGAACTCACGGGACACCAGTCTGAGGCATCGCCCGGGCGGCGTACGACCCGCGGTACGGCTTTGAAGCGCGCATCACACGCCGGCCACCGTCCGCACGGATCCGGTCACCCGTCGGAGCGGTGGACCGGCGCACCCCGACCGTCCTCGCGGCCGGCGCGGCGGCGCCGGCCGGGCGGGCACGGAACGGCGGAGCGCCGCACCCCTCCCGGGCGGGGAGGGGCACGGCGCCCCGGTCGTGACGAGGCGGCTCAGTACGCGGAGCCGGACGCGCCCAGCGAACCCGTCGGGTGCCAGACCGTCTTGGTCTCCAGGAACGCCGTCAGGCGCTCCGTGCCGGGCGTCGCCGACCAGTCGTCCACAGGCTGTGGACGCAGGACGCGCTTGAGGTTGTCCGCGGCCGCGATCTCCAGCTCCTTCGCCAGCGCCTCGTCGGCGCCCGCGAGGTCGATCGCGTTGACGTCCTGGTGCGCGGCGAGCGGGGCGGCGATCTCCGCCGTGCGGCCGGAGAGGACGTTGACCACACCGCCCGGGAGGTCGGAGGTGGCCAGCACCTCGCCGAGGGAGAGGGCCGGGAGCGGGAACCTCTCGCTCGCGATCACGACCGCCGTGTTGCCGGTGGCGATGACGGGGGCCACCACCGAGACCAGGCCCAGGAAGGACGACTCCTGCGGGGCCAGCACGGCGACCACGCCCGTCGGCTCCGGGGAGGAGAGGTTGAAGAACGGACCGGCGACCGGGTTGCCGCCGCCGACCACCTGGGCGATCTTGTCGGTCCAGCCCGCGTACCAGACCCAGCGGTCGATCGCCGCGTCCACCTGGAGGGCCGCCTCGGCCTTCGACAGGCCCTCGGCGTCGGCGACCTCGGCGACGTACTGGTCGCGGCGGCCCTCCAGCATCTCCGCGATCCGGTACAGGATCTGGCCGCGGTTGTACGCCGTCGCGCCGGACCAGCCGCCGAACGCCTTGCGCGCGGCGACCACCGCGTCACGGGCGTCCTTGCGGGAGGAGAGCGGGGCGTTCGCCAGCCACGTGCCCTTGGAGTCCGTCACCTCGTACACCCGGCCGCTCTCGGAACGCGGGAACTTCCCGCCGACGTACAGCTTGTAGGTCTTCAGCACGTTGAGTCGGTCAGACATCGAGGTACGCCTCCAGGCCGTGGCGGCCGCCCTCGCGGCCGAAGCCCGACTCCTTGTAACCGCCGAACGGCGAGGTCGGGTCGAACTTGTTGAACGTGTTGGACCAGACGACGCCCGCGCGGAGCCTGTTCGCGACCGCCAGGATGCGCGAGCCCTTCTCCGTCCAGATGCCCGCCGACAGGCCGTACGGGGTGTTGTTGGCCTTGGCGACCGCCTCGTCCGGCGTGCGGAAGGTGAGGACGGACAGGACCGGGCCGAAGATCTCGTCGCGGGCGATGGTGTGCGCCTGGGTGACGCCGGTGAACAGCGTCGGGGCGAACCAGTAGCCGTTCTCCGGGAGTTCGCAGGCCGGGGACCAGCGCTCGGCGCCCTCCGCCTCGCCCCGGTCGGCCAGCGCGGTGATCCGGGCCAGCTGCTCGGCGGAGTTGATCGCGCCGATGTCGGTGTTCTTGTCCAGCGGGTCGCCGAGGCGGAGCGTGGACAGGCGACGCTTGAGGGAGTCGAGGAGCTCGTCGTGGATCGACTCCTGGACCAGCAGGCGCGAGCCCGCGCAGCAGACCTGGCCCTGGTTGAAGAAGATGCCGTTGACGATGCCCTCGACGGCCTGGTCGAGCGGTGCGTCGTCGAAGACGATGTTGGCGCCCTTGCCGCCCAGTTCGAGGGTGAGCTTCTTGCGGGTGCCCGCGACCGTGCGCGCGATCTCCTTGCCGACGGCCGTGGAGCCCGTGAAGGCGACCTTGTTCACGTCCGGGTGGGCGATCAGCGCGGCGCCGGCGCGGCCGTCGCCGGTGAGGATGTTGACGACACCCCTGGGCAGGCCCGCCTGGCGGCAGACGTCCGCGAAGAACAGGGCGGACAGGGGGGTCGTCTCGGCGGGCTTCAGGACCACCGTGTTGCCGGTCGCGAGCGCCGGGGCGATCTTCCACGCCAGCATCAGCAGGGGGAAGTTCCAGGGGATGACCTGGCCCGCCACGCCGAGGGGGCGCGGGTTCGCGCCGTAGCCGGCGTGGTCGAGCTTGTCGGCCCAGCCCGCGTAGTAGAAGAAGTGCGCGGCGACCAGGGGGAGGTCCGCGTCGCGGGTCTCCCTGATCGGCTTGCCGTTGTCGAGGGTCTCGAGGACGGCGAGCTCGCGGCTGCGCTCCTGGATGATGCGGGCGATGCGGAAGAGGTACTTCGCGCGCTCGGAGCCGGGGAGCGCCGACCACTTCTCGAAGGCCCTGCGGGCGGCCTGCACGGCGCGGTCGACGTCCGCCTTGCCGGCCTCGGCGACCTCGGAGAGGACCTCCTCGGTGGAGGGGGAGACGGTCTTGAAGACCTTGCCGTCGGCCGCCTCGGTGAACTCGCCGTCGACGAACAGGCCGTAGGACGGGGCGATGTCGACGACCGAGCGGGACTCGGGCGCCGGTGCGTACTCGAATGCGGATGCCATGGTGATCAGTCCACCGTCACGTAGTCGGGGCCGGAGTAGCGGCCGGTGGCCAGCTTCTGACGCTGCATCAGCAGGTCGTTCAGCAGCGAGGAGGCGCCGAAGCGGAACCAGTGGTTGTCCAGCCAGTCCTCGCCCGCGGTCTCGTTGACCAGGACCAGGAACTTGACGGCGTCCTTCGACGTCCGGATGCCGCCGGCCGGCTTCACGCCGACCTGGACGCCGGTCTGCGCGCGGAAGTCGCGGACCGCCTCCAGCATCAGGAGGGTGTTCGCGGGGGTCGCGTTGACGGCGACCTTGCCGGTCGAGGTCTTGATGAAGTCCGCGCCGGCCAGCATGCCGAGCCAGCTGGCGCGGCGGATGTTGTCGTACGTCGACAGCTCGCCGGTCTCGAAGATGACCTTGAGGCGGGCGTCCGTCCCGCAGGCCTCCTTCACGGCGGTGATCTCGTCGTACACCTTCAGGTAGTCCCCCGCGAGGAACGCCCCGCGGTCGATGACCATGTCGATCTCGTCCGCGCCGGCGGCGACGGCCTCGCGGACGTCCGCCAGCTTCACGGCGATCGGGGCGCGGCCGGCCGGGAACGCGGTGGCGACGGAGGCGACCTTGACGCCGGAGCCGGCGACGGCCTCCTTCGCCGTGGCCACCATGTCGGGGTAGACGCAGACCGCGGCCGTGGCGGGCGTGGTGCGGTCGGTCGGGTCGGGACGGACCGCCTTCGCGCCGAGCGCCCGGACCTTGCCCGGGGTGTCCGCGCCTTCCAGCGTCGTCAGGTCGACCATCGAGATGGCGAGGTCGATGGCGTACGCCTTCGCGGTCGTCTTGATCGAACGGGTGCCGAGGGAGGCGGCACGCGCCTCCAGGCCGACCGCGTCGACGCCGGGCAGCCCGTGGAGGAAGCGGCGCAGCGTGCTGTCGGACGCGGTGACGTCGCTGAGAGCATGGGGTGCAGTGGTGGGCATGGTCACCAGACGAGCATATCTACGCGCGTAGCGGCTGTACAGCCCCGGGGGACGTCCCGGGGCGGCCCGGGGTGGTCCGGGGAGCGGTTCGGGCGTTCAGCCCACCCGGTCGCGTGCCGGTTCCACCGCGTACGACGTCCCCGGGGGCGTCGTGCAGAATCGGGAGCATGACCTCCCCCGAGCACCACTCGTCCGACCCGGAGTCCACGAAGCCCTCCGGGACCGGGGCGCCCCAGTACCAGGACCGGATCTACCGCTCGACCGCCGCCCTCGCCGGTGGCGTGCTGCTGCTCGGCCTCGTCGGATGGCTCGGCATCGACGCGGTGGTCGCCGGTGAGGGCCGCACCCCGTGGCTGGCGCTCGCCGCGATGCTCCTCCTGGTGCCGCTGATCGTCGCCTACACCCTGCGCCCCGCCGTCCACGTGAACGACGACCGGCTGCGCGTGCGCAACCCGTTCCGCCTGATCGTGCTGCCCTGGGGGCAGGTCGCCGCACTGCGGTCCGGTTTCACCAACGAGGTCCTCGCCGTGTCCGGCGCGAAGTACCAGCTGTGGGCCCTTCCGGTGTCGCTGCGGGCCCGCAACAAGGCGAACCGGCAGGAGGCCCGGGCCGCCGCGCAGGCCGTGCGCGGGGACGGCGGCCGACGCGGTGCGGGGGGTGCGGCCGAGGAAGCCCGGCGGCACGAGAGCGACCGGGCGATGGAGGAGATGCGCGGGCTGCACGAGCGGCGGCAGGACGCCGGGGCCGCGCAGGGCGAGGTGACCGTGCGGTGGGCCTACGAGATCATGGGGCCGGCCGTCGCGGGGGCCGTGCTGATGGCGGTCCTGCTGGCCGTGGGATGAGCGGGCGGCCCGGTGCCACCGGGCGCCACCGGGGGCGGATGCCGCGCGGTGTCGCCCGGTGGCGGATGGCGCGGGGCGGGCGCGCTCGCCCCGCGTGGGGATCCGTCAGATGCCGGCGGCCTCGGACAGGTCCTGCTTGATCCCCGAGAGGAGGGCCGCCGCCTTCGCGCGGGCCTCGGGGAGGCCGGCCCTCGTGGCGACCGGGACCACCACCTCCAGGTAGCACTTCAGCTTCGGTTCCGTGCCGCTGGGGCGGACGACGACCCTCGCGCCGTCCAGGGTGTAGCGGAGGCCGTCGGTGGGCGGGAGGGTGTCCGTGCCCCGGGTCAGGTCCTCGGCGGTGGTGATGCGCAGGCCGGCCAGCTCCGTGGGCGGCCGGTCGCGCAGGCGGTGCATCGCGGAGGCGATCAGACCGAGGTCCTGCACGCGGACCGAGAGCTGGTCGGTGGCGTGCAGGCCGTGCTCCACGGCGAGGTCGTCGAGGAGGTCGAGGAGGGTGCGGCCCTCGGCCTTCAGCCCGGAGGCCAGTTCCGTGAGGAGGAGGGCCGCCGTGATGCCGTCCTTGTCGCGCACGCCGTCCGGGTCGACGCAGTAGCCGAGGGCCTCCTCGTAGCCGTAGCGCAGGCCCTCGACCCTGGCGATCCACTTGAAGCCGGTCAGGGTCTCCTCGTGGGGGAGGCCGGCCTTCTCCGCGATGCGGCCGAGGAGGGACGACGACACGATCGACTCGGCGAACGTGCCGGTCGCTCCGCGGCGGACCAGGTGGGCGGCGAGCAGGGCGCCGACCTCGTCGCCGCGCAGCATGCGCCAGTCCGTGCCGTCCTTGACCGCGGCGGCGCAGCGGTCGGCGTCGGGGTCGTTGGCGATGACCAGGTCGGGGTCGGTCTCCCGGGCCTTCGCGAAGGCCAGGTCCATCGCGCCGGGCTCCTCCGGGTTGGGGAACGCGACGGTCGGGAACTCCGGGTCGGGGTCGGCCTGCTCGGTGACGAGGACGGGCCGCGGGAAGCCGGCCCGTTCGAAGGCGGCGAGGAGGACGTCCTTGCCGACGCCGTGCATCGCCGTGTAGACGGTGCGGGCGGTGCGGGGGGAGTCCTTGGACAGGACCGCGTCCGTGCGGGCGAGGTAGGCGTCCAGGACGGTGTCGTCGAGGGTCTCCCAGCCTTCGGTGGGGCGGGGGACCGTGGTGAGCGAGGCCACGGCGGCGATCTCGGCGGCGATCTCCGCGTCGGCCGGGGGGACGATCTGCGAGCCGTCGCCGAGGTACACCTTGTAGCCGTTGTCGCGCGGCGGGTTGTGGCTGGCGGTGACCTCCACGCCGGCGACGGCGCCGAGGTGCCTGATGGCGAAGGCGAGGACGGGGGTGGGGAGGGGGCGGTTCAGGACGGCCGCGCGCAGTCCGGCACCGGTCATGACGGCGGCGGTGTCCTCGGCGAAGTCACGGGACTTGTGGCGGGCGTCGTAGCCGATGACGACGAGGCCGGCCGTGCCGTCCGGCTGGGCGGGGCCGTGCTTCTTGAGGTACGCGGCGAGGCCGGCGGCCGCGCGGATGACGACGGAGCGGTTCATGCGCATCGGGCCCGCGCCGAGTTCGCCCCGGAGGCCGGCGGTGCCGAACTGGAGGGTGCCGCTGAAGCGGGCGGCGATCTCGGTGTGGTCGCCGGCGTCGATGAGGCGGGCGAGTTCCTCGCGGGTGTCGGGGTCGGGGTCCTCGGCGAGCCACGCCTGGGCCTGTGCGATGAGGGCGTCGTCTTGCACGGTGGGTCGGCCTCTCTCGTTGGTCGTCCGTCAGGGTTTCACGGGTGCGGGTCTTGTGGGTGTGGTGCGGCGTGCGGTCCGGTCGGTGGGATGCCTGCGGCGCAGCTTTCGGTGCGGTGGGGGCGGGTGTGGCGTCTGCGGCCGGTGGGCGGGTCGGGGGTGTCCGTCCTCGACCGGCGCGGATCACGCGTGCCGGAGGGGGTGCGGGGTGCGCACGCGCCGGCCGCTGCGGGCGCCCCCCCCGCCCCGTCCCCTCCGCGCCGTGGGCGTCACGTCGCCATCGGCCTCCGCCGTGTCCGCCGCGGGCGGTCGCGCCGCAGGGCGGTGGGGGCACCTCCCGCTCGGCCGAAGCCGGGAGGGGGGAAGGCACCCGGCCCACATCGACACGGGGCACCGCCTCGCACGCGCCGGGCGCGGCGGCTGCCGCAGGCCGTCCGCCGCGCGCACCGGCGACCGCGTCCTACAGGCGGCCGAGGACCTGGGCCAGGAGGGAGCCCATCCGGGTGGCGGAGTCCCGGCCCGCCTGGAGGACCTCCTCGTGGTTGAGCGGCTCGCCCGTCATCCCCGCCGCCAGGTTGGTGACCAGGGAGATGCCCAGGACCTCCGCCCCCGCCTCACGGGCGGCGATGGCCTCGAGCACCGTCGACATGCCCACCAGGTCCGCCCCGATCACCCGGGCCATCCGGATCTCCGCCGGGGTCTCGTAGTGGGGGCCGGGGAACTGCGCGTAGACCCCCTCCTCCAGCGTGGGGTCGACCTCCTTGCACAGCGCCCGCAGACGCGGCGAGTAGAGATCCGTGAGGTCGACGAAGTTCGCGCCGACGATCGGGGAGGTCGCCGTGAGGTTGATGTGGTCGCTGATCAGGACCGGCTGGCCGGGGCGCATGCCCGCGCGCAGTCCCCCGCAGCCGTTCGTCAGGACGATCGTCTTCGCCCCCGCGGCCACGGCCGTGCGGACACCGTGGGCCACCGCGGCGACCCCGCGTCCCTCGTAGTAGTGCGTACGGCCCAGGAACACCAGGGCCCGCTTCGCGCCGATGGCGTACGAGCGGATCTTGCCGCCGTGGCCCTCCACCGCCGGCGGCGGGAAACCGGGCAGCTCGGTGACCTGGAACTCGGCCTCGGGGGCGCCGAGGGCGTCCACGGCCGGGGCCCAGCCGGAGCCCATCACGAGGGCGACGTCGTGGGTCTCGGCGCCGGTGAGTTCGCGCAGGCGCGCGGCGGCGGCGTCGGCTGCGGCGTACGGGTCGCCCTGGATGTCGTCCGGAAGAAGAGAAGCATTCACGCGACGAGGGTAGCCGGTAATCGCCTACGCGCGTAGATGTGGGAGTGGGCGGGTTGGCGATCGTTGTCTTGTCGTTTCCCGCGAAGGGGTCAGCAGGGGCGCTTGCGGAGTTCCATCACATAGTCGTGGGGTGCGCCCGCGGATTCGGCCGCGTCGGCGATCCCGCCCAGGTAGCGGGCCGCGGGAAGGCCGCCCTCGTACCCGTTGAGGACGTAGGTCCAGGCCGGCTCCTCCCCGTCCAGGGTGTGGACGCGGACCCGCGTGCGGCGGTAGAGGTCCAGGCCGCCCGCGCCCTCCCAGCGGTCCAGGGTCTCCTCGTCCATCGGGGCGATGTCGTAGAGGGAGACGAAGACCGCCGAGATCGGGTCCTCGACCAGCGTGGCCAGCGCCCCCTCCCCGCCCGTCCGCTCGCCCCCGAACGTCAGCCTCCACCCGTTCAGCCAGCCGGTGGCGCGCAGCGGCGAGTGCGGGGCGCGGCGGGACATCAGCCGCGCGTCGAGATTGGCGGCGTACGCGGCGTAGAGCGACATGGGGGAAGGGTACGGCAGGGGGAACGGGCGCCACTCCGGTAACAGGGGGGCCACGGCCGGGGCCCCCGGGCGGTCGCACGGTGAAGTGTGCGGGACAATGGAGTACGTGACTCGGATCGTGATCATCGGTGGCGGACCCGGCGGATACGAAGCGGCGCTGGTCGCCGCACAGCTCGGCGCGGAGGTGACCGTCGTCGACCGCGACGGCCTGGGCGGGGCGTCGGTGCTCACCGACTGCGTGCCGTCGAAGACCCTGATCGCCACGGCCGAGGTGATGACCACCTTCGACTCCTCGTACGAGGAGCTGGGCATCATCGTCGCCGACGACACCCCGCCCATGGAGCAGGCCGCCCGGGTGGTGGGCGTGGACCTGGGCAAGGTCAACCGGCGTGTGAAGCGGCTCGCCCTGGCCCAGTCGCACGACATCACCGCCTCCGTGACCCGGGCCGGCGCGCGGGTGCTGCGCGGGCGGGGCCGGCTGGAGGGCATGCAGGCGCTCGACGGGTCGCGGAAGGTCGTGGTGCGCGCCGCGGACGGCACCGAGGAGACGCTCACCGCGGACGCCGTGCTGATAGCGACCGGCGGGCACCCGCGCGAGCTGCCGGACGCCCGCCCGGACGGCGAGCGGATCCTGAACTGGACCCAGGTGTACGACCTGAACGAGCTCCCCGAGGAGCTCATCGTGGTCGGATCCGGTGTCACGGGCGCCGAGTTCGCCGGCGCCTACCAGGCGCTGGGGTCGAAGGTGACGCTGGTGTCCTCGCGCGACCGGGTGCTGCCGGGCGAGGACCCGGACGCGGCCGCCGTGCTGGAGGACGTCTTCCGCCGCCGCGGCATGAACGTCATGGCGCGCTCCCGCGCCCAGTCCGCGAAGCGGGTCGGGGACCGGGTGGAGGTGACGCTCGCCGACGGCCGCGTCATCACCGGGTCGCACTGTCTGATGGCCGTGGGCGCCATCCCGAACTCCGAGGGCATGGGCCTGGAGGAGGCCGGTGTCCGGCTGCGGGAGTCCGGCCACATCTGGACCGACAAGGTCTCCCGGACCACGGCTCCCGGCGTCTACGCCGCCGGCGACGTCACCGGGGTCTTCGCACTCGCCTCGGTGGCGGCGATGCAGGGCCGTATCGCCATGTACCACTTCCTGGGCGACGCGGTGGCCCCGCTGAACCTGAAGACGGTCTCGTCGAACGTCTTCACCGACCCCGAGATCGCCACCGTCGGTTACTCCCAGGCCGACGTCGACGCCGGCAAGATCGACGCCCGCGTGGTGAAGCTGCCGCTGCTGCGCAACCCGCGCGCGAAGATGCAGGGCATCCGCGACGGCTTCGTCAAGATCTTCTGCCGTCCGGGCACCGGCATCGTGGTGGGCGGCGTGGTCGTCGCGCCGCGCGCCTCGGAGCTCATCCACCCCATCTCGATCGCGGTCGACAACAACCTGACGGTGGAACAGATCGCGAACGCCTTCACCGTCTACCCCTCGTTGTCGGGCTCGATCGCCGAGGTGGCACGCCAGTTGCACACCCGGAAGGCGGAGGCGGGGGCCTGACGGCCGGAGAAACGGTCCTATACCACTTGCCGTGGAGCCGTGCGAACAACTTCTGCTATTCAGCGCAAACTGCTGAAAGCAGACGGTCGTCGGCGTTACTGTCAGTTTCGTGTTCGCTGCAGAACGTCGCCAATTGATCCTCGAAATGGTGCGAGCGAACGGGGCCGTGTCGCTCCGTGAGCTCGCCCGCGTCGTCCAGACCTCCGAAGTGACCGTACGGCGGGACGTGCGCGCGCTGGAGGCAGAAGGACTCCTCGACCGCCGGCACGGCGGTGCGGTACTGCCGGGCGGTTTCACGCGAGAGTCCGGTTTTCCGCAGAAGTCACATCTCGCGACCGCCGAGAAGACCGCCATCGCCGACCTCGCCGCGAATTTCGTGGAAGAGGGCGAGGCGATCGTGGTCGGCGCGGGTACCACCACGCAGGAGCTGGCCCGCCGGCTGGCCCGGGTGCCCGGGCTCACGGTCGTCACCAACTCCCTGCTGGTCGCCCAGGCGTTGGCCCATGCCAACCGGGTGGAGGTCGTGATGACCGGCGGTACGCTCCGCGGCTCGAACTACGCCCTGGTGGGCAGCGGCGCCGAGCAGTCCCTGCAGGGGTTGCGGGTCTCCCGGGCGTTCCTCTCCGGAAGCGGCCTCACCGCCGAGCGCGGGCTGTCCACCTCCAACATGCTGTCGGCGTCGGTCGACCGGGCGTTGGTGCAGGCCGCGGCGGAGGTGGTGGTCCTCGCCGACCACACCAAGCTCGGTACGGACACGATGTTCCAGACGGTGCCCACGGACCTGATCACGCGGCTCGTGACGGACGAGCCGGCCGGGCACGACGACCGGGCGGCCACCGAGTTGCAGGCGCTGGCCGACCAGGGCGTGCAGATCGCCGTCGCGGGGGCGGGGGGTGAGGGGGGCTCAGCGGGACGACAGCGCCGGGACGTTCCTCTCCCCGGGCCGCGTCGGCAGGGACCCGGACTGCGTCCGGCCGTGGCGCTGGGAGCGGGGGAGGCGGCGCAGGGGGCCGAGCGGGCGGCGCGGGTGGCGGACCTGCGCAGGCGCTGACGCCCAGCTCGGGGTGCTTGGTGAGCGCCCTGCGCTTGTTGCTGCGGGCCGGGGGTGGGTGTGTGCGCCTCCCCTGTGCCTATCGGGTGCCTCGCGTCGACGCGGAGCGGGGTTGCGCCGTCCTGGTGTCTTGCGGGGCGCCCCGCGTTGAGGTGGGCCGGGGGTGTTCGCGCAGCCCGGCGCTTACGGGGTGCCTCCCCCACTCCCGGCTCCGCCCGAGCAGGGGGACCGGGGGGGTACCTCCCAGGCCCTTTCGGGCTCTGGGGGAGGCACGACTGCCCGCGGGCGGCGGTGGTAGCGGTAGTCGCGTACGGCGGGGAGGGGACGGGGCGGGGGTGGCCGCCCGCAGTGGCCGGCGCGTCCGCACCCCGCACCCCCTCCGGCGGGCGTGATCCGCGCCGGTCCGAGGACGGACGCCCCCGACGCGGCCCCGACCCACCCACCGGCCGTGGGCGCTGCCCCAACCCCCACCGAAGCCGCACAGGCGCCGCAGGCATGGGACCCGCACCCCACCGAACCGAAAGCCGCACCGCGGGCATCCCGCCCACCGGACCGAACACCGCACCGCAGGTGTGGGACCCTCGCTCCCACCGGGGTGAACAGCGGCGCCGCAGGTACAGGACCCGCACCCTCACCGGGGTGAACAGCGGCGCCGCCGGCGGCAGGTGCGTCAGTCCTTGATCTCGCAGATGGCCGCGCCGGAGGTGATGGAGGCGCCGACCTCCGCGGTCAGGCCCTTGACCGTGCCGGAGCGGTGGGCGTTGATGGGCTGTTCCATCTTCATGGCCTCCAGGACGACGACCAGGTCGCCCTCCTGGACCTCCTG